>JBFMBH010000022.1 GCA_040755095.1 Thermodesulfobacteriota bacterium | reverse complement strand
GAATCAGGGGCGGGTCTGGCTGGGCGGGGATCTGTCCGTCCGGCCCCAGGGCTGGGGCGGGCTGGGCAGGCGGATGCAGCGGGCCTTTGCCGAGGCTTGGCGCGAGGGGATGCACCGGGTGGTGCTCTTTGGCAGCGACTGCCCGGGCCTGGCGCCCCGGCACCTGCTGGCGGCCTGCCAGGCCCTGGCCGGCCGGGACGTGGTCCTGGGGCCGGCCCGGGATGGCGGCTACTATCTCGTGGGCCTGGGGCGGCCGGTCACCGGCCTTTTTCGCGGCATGCCCTGGGGCCAGCCCTCGGTTCTGGCCCGCACCCGGCAGCGGATTTGCGACCAGGGCCTGACCCTGGCGCTCCTGGAGGAGCTGGCGGACATCGACCGGCCCGCGGACCTGGTCCATCTGCCGGCGGGGTGGCGTTGAGCGTGGACAGCATCTCGGTGGTCATCCCGGCCCTCCAGGAGGAGGCGATGGTGGCCGAGGCCATTGGCCGAGCCCTGGCCGGAGCGCCCCGGGAGGTGCTGGTGGTGGACGGCGGCAGCAGGGACGCCACGCAGGAGCGGGCGGCGGCGGCCGGAGCCCTGGTCCTGGTCTCAGGTCCGGGCCGCGGCCGGCAGATGAACGCCGGCGCCCGGGCGGCCGGCGGCGACATCCTCCTGTTCCTCCATGCCGACACCTGGCTGCCGTCAGGCTACGCCGGCGAGGTGCGGCGGCTCCTGGCCCAGCCCGGGGTGGCGGCCGGGGCCTTCCGCCTGTCGATCCGGGACCAGGGGATGGGGCCGGCGGTGATGGCCTGGGGGGCCAACCTGCGCTCCCGGCTCTGGGGCCTGCCGTACGGCGATCAGGCCCTGTTCTGCCGCCGGGACGTGTTCTGGGCCGCGGGTGGCTATGCCGAGGAGCCGCTCCTGGAGGATGTGCTGCTGGTGCGGAGTCTGGCCCGCCTTGGCCGCATCGCCTTGGCCCGGCAGGCGGTGGCCACCTCGGCCCGGCGCTGGCAGGCGAGGGGCCTTTGGGCCAACTTCCTTCTGAACCAGGCGATCATGGCCGGCCACGCCCTGGGGGTGCCCAAAGCGCGGCTGGCCCGCTGGCGCCGGCAGGGGCTGGTCAGCGACCCGGACCGGCAGCCGTGACCGGCTTCTTCGCGACCGGCGGCAGGCCCCGTTGGGCCGGGGCGGCCGGCTCGGGGAGCCCGGGGATGGCCGGCTCCCGGGGCAGGAAGCGCTCCCTGAGCCCGGGGTCTGTCAGAAAGCGGATCAGAAAGGCCGAGGAGACGGACAGGTAGGGATACGAGACCGCCTGGCGCAGGAAGGGGCTGCCGGCGGCGAGCACCGCGGACAGCAGCATGAAGAGAAGGGTGGCCAGGAAGGCTGCCTTGGCGAGGCCAAAGACCGCCCCCAGGGAGCGGTCGATCCAGCCCAGGAGCGACAGGTGCACCACGGCCTTCAAGACCTGGCCCGCCAGGATGGTGCACAGATAGGCGGCCAGGAAGATGACCGCGTAGGTGCCGGCAAAGGTCACCACCGGGCTGTCGGACAGAGGCGCCACCAGGGGCGCCAGCCGGGGATACCAGGTGGCCACGGCCAGATAGCCGGCCACCAGGGCCGCGATGGAGGCGAGCTGCCGGATGAAGCCCCGCCAGATGCCGCGGGCCAGAAAAAAGACGGCGATGGCCAGGACAATGGCGTCGAAGAAGCTCATGCCGGGCCTCCTTCTGGAAGAAGATCACATCGGGAACGACACCTGCTGCCGGAAACGGGTCGTACCATAGCCCATGGAGATGTCTGTGGCCACCATCGTTTCGCTCAACATCAGCACCGCCAAAGGCACGGTGAAAACGCCGGTGGCCCAGGTGGAGCTGCGCCTGGAGCACGGCCTGGTGGGCGATGCCCATGCCGGGGCCTGGCACCGCCAGGTGAGCCTTCTGGCCGTCGAGGAGATCGACCGGGTGCGGGCCCAGGGCCTTTCGCTCGCCCCCGGCTCCTTTGCCGAGAACATCACGGTGGCCGGCCTTGACCTGGCGGCCCTGCCGGTGGGCACCCGCCTGGTCAGCGGCGAGGTGGAGCTGGAGATCACCCAGATCGGCAAGACCTGCCACAGCCGCTGCGCCATCCACCAGCTGGTGGGGGACTGCATCATGCCCCGGCAGGGGGTCTTCGCCCGGGTGATCCGTCCCGGCACCCTGCGCCAAGGGGACAGCATCCATCTGCAAGCGGCCCCGGGGGAAGCGCCATGAGGACCGGGCCGGAGAGCGAGCTGGCCGGCGTCCTGGCTGGCCTGCCCCTGTTCGCCGGGCTGAGCCGGGAGGAATGCCAGGCAGTGGCGGCGGTGGCCCGCCAGGAGAGCCGTCCCCGGGGGGCGGCCATCTTTGCCGAGGGGGATCCCGGCCACGGCTTCTATATCGTCCTGGAAGGCCGGGTGAAGGTCTTCAAGCTGGGTGCCGACGGCAAGGAGCAGGTGCTCCACCTCCTGGGGCCCGGCGAGCCCTTCGGCGAGGTGGCGGTCTTTGCCGGCCGCTCCTTCCCGGCCCACGCCGAGGCCCTGAGCCGCTGCCGCCTCCTGGTCATCCCCCGGGCGGCCTTCCGGGAGCTCCTGGCCCGGCAGCCCTCCCTGGCCCTCAATCTGCTGGCCTCGTTGTCCCTGCGCCTGCGGCGCTTCGCCCAGCTCATCGAGGACCTGTCGTTGAAAGAGGTGCCGGGCCGACTCGCCGCCTACCTCCTCATGGAAAGTGACCAGAACGGCGGCGCCGATGTCGTCCGCCTGGAGATCACCAAGGGGCTGCTGGCCTCGGTGCTGGGCACCATCCCGGAGACCCTGTCCCGGATCCTGGCCCGCCTGTCCCGGTCCGGGCTCATCGCGGCCGATGGGCCCTTGATCCGCATCCTCGACCGGGAGGGGCTTGCCGAGCTGGCCGGCGGCGAGCGCCGCCTCTAAGGCCCTGGCCTTGCCTCTCTTCCGCCCTGCCCTCCTTTGGCCCGGCCTGGTGGCCGTTCTTGTGCTGGCGTCCTGGCAGCCAGGCTCCGGTGGCCAGCTCCACCACTGGGTGGACGACAAGGGCGTCCCCCACCTGACCTCCACCCCCCCGCCCAAAGGCCGGCCGGAGATCAGCACCTATTCCTTCCCGGAACGGCCGCCGGCCGCCCCGGAGCCGGCTCTCCAGGAGACCCCGGTGACCATTGCCGACAATCTGGTCCTGGTGCCAGTCCGGATCACGGTCGGCCGCCAGATCGTGGAGGCCACCCTGCTCCTGGATACCGGGGCGGCGGTGACCGCCCTCCACCGGCAGGCTGCCGGCCGGCTGCGGCTGGCGGCTCGCAGCCAGGCGGAGCTGGTGGTGGCCGGCGGCCGGACGGTGACCGCCGAGGTGGTCGAGGCCGATTCCGTGCAGGTGGGGCCGATCCTCCGCCGGCAGGTGGCGGTCTCGATCATCGACCACCAGGGGCCGCCGGTGCCCTTCGATGGCCTGCTCGGCATGAGCTTCCTGAAGGGCCTCGAGTACCGCATCGATTTCGACCGGCAGCGGCTGCTCTGGTCACGGCCGGAGCCGTAGGCCTCAAGGCTGGGGGGCGGCGGGCTGCGGCCGGCCGGCATCGCCCACCGGCACGCCGCCGATCTCCAGGCGGATGGCCCCGAAGCGGCAGGCCTCCTGCATGCACCGCAGGCAGCGGATGCACTCCGCGTCGTCCGGCGACTCGTTGAACCGCACCCCCATGGGACAGACCTGATGGCAGGCGCCACACTGGGTGCAGGCCTGGGCATCGTGGCGGAGCCGCACCAGGCTCACCCGGGAGAACAGGGCGTAGAAGGCGCCCAACGGGCAGGTGGTCCGGCAGAAGGGGCGGCTGGCCAGCACCGACCAGGAGGTGAAGAAGGCCAGGATGAAGAGCTTGCTGTAGAAGAGCAGGCCGAGGCTGGCGGTCAGGGCCGGCTGCAGGATGAGCATGGGGAGGCCGGCCTCCAGGGTGCCGGCCGGGCAGATCAGCTTGCAGAACCAGGGGCTGCCGTAGCCGAACTGATCCACGGCCAGGGCGGGCAGGACCAGCACCAGGAGGGCCAGCATCCCGTACTTGATGCAGCCAAGGGGCCGGGGCACCCCCAGCTTCCGGGAGGGGATCTTGTAGAGCAGCTCCTGGATCAGGCCAAACGGGCAGGCCCAGCCGCAGACCATGCGGCCCACCAGGGCCCCGAGGACGCCCATGGCGCCCACCACCGAGCCACCCAGGAAGAGCTGGCCGGCAGCCAGGGTCTCCCGGGCCGCGGCCATGAGGTGCTGCAGCGAGCCGATGGGACAGGCGGTGGTGGCCGCCGGGCAGGAATAGCAGTTGAGACCGGGCGCGCAGATCGCCTTCAGCGGCCCCTGGTAGATGGTGCGGGTGACCGGGAAGCTCCAGGAGCCGTTGGACAGGAACAGCCAGAGAAGCTGCACCCACTTGCGGATGGGCTCCATGGATGCCGGTGCCGCCATGCTGGCCTCAGCCGATGCCGATGCACGACAGGCAAAGCTGCACCGCCTGCTCCAGCACCCGCCGCGGCTCTCCGGCGGCGACCCCCAGCATCCAGAGCAGAACAAAGAAGCCGACCAGGCCCAGGCTGATCCCAGGCCGGACCGCTGGGCGGCCAGCCGGACACCCTTCCGGGGGGTGATTCATGCGCTGCCTCCGGCCGGCCGCTGCCGGCTGAAGAGCTCCTGGTCCACCTGGTCCGGATCCTCGGCGTTGAAATAGACGATGTTCTTGAGGTGGAAGAAGCTGTCGAGGTCGATCTCCCGGAAGCTCACACCCAGATTGTCACCCTCCACCCGCGCCACCACCCCCTTGACCCGCACCGTCAGCTCGCTGGTGGTGCCGGAGAGAAACAGGGTGACGTCGCACTGATCACCGACCCGCGGGCCGACCGCCCCCAGGACCAGGAGCCCCTTGATGGAGAGATTGCGGGTGGCCAGATCCGGGTAGGTGCGGTCCGGAAAGACCAGCGTAGCCCTGGTGGCAAACCGGACCCGGACGTTGTGCCGCCTGTCTTCGTGTGCCATCGCCATCCTCCATGCCTTCAGGGAAGCTCCTCTGGGGCCACGGTCAGGTGCCCCTCCCGCCGCAAGAGATCGCTGACATCCACCAGCCGCACCGAGGTGCCGTCGGCCAGAATGGCAGTGCCGGCCAGGTCGCCGTCCGCCCCTTGCCGGAACCGCACCAGGGCCATGGGCTCCTCGCCGACCTCGGCGCAGAGCAGGGCGCCATGGCGATGGCCGTTGCTGAGCAGGAGCACAGTGGCCGCTTCGGGGTCCGGCCCCTGTGGCATCTCCATGCCCATGGGCACCAGAACCGGGAAGACCAGATCCCGGAGAACCGCCTCCGGCAGCTCGGCGAGGGGACCCCGGAAGGCGCCGGCCAGACGGCCGAACAGGCGCTTGAAGTCCCGGGCCGGCACCCGGCTCTCCCGGGCATAGGCGGCCATCCGTTCCCGGCCCAGATCCTTGACCAGGGTCACATAGCTCTCCGGCACCCCCAGGATCTCGTTGCCCAGGGCCAACGGCCGCACCTCGGTGGCCAGATAGGGCTGGCGCGACACCGGCGGCGCCGGCGCGGCCGCTGGCGGCGACACCGCAGCCTCGGGGGCCGGCTCCGCCTTCTCCGGCAAAGGCGGCTCCGGGAGGGCCTGGCTGAGCCCCGCCACCGCTGCTCGCAGGGCCTCGGTGAGGCGCTCGGCCTGCTCCAGGGTGCCGGTGAGGGCCGCCAGTAGGCTGGGCAGATCACCGGGGCCGGCCGTAGAGGCCTTGGGCGGGGGCGGCGGCGGAGTGGCGGTCGACCTGCCAGCCCCCAGGCGGCCCTTCAAGAGCGAAAACCGGCCGTAGACCGTCCGGAAGAGCTGCTCCTCCTCTTCGGGCACGAAGTCCGCCTGCTCGTGGATGCCGACCACATGGGCCAGGGCCTCCTTCAGGAAGTCCACAGCCGCCGGCGGCACCCGCTCGCCGGTTTTCATCATATAGTCCACCACGCTCATCGCCATTGTCAATATGGCCGCCGGCGCCTTGCGGCTGCTGTAGCGCCGCTTGAGGCAGGAGAGCGCTTCTCCCAGGCGCTGCCCCCGGGAGGCGCTCAGGCGCCAGTCCGGCGCCAGGATCTCGGCCTTGAGAATCTGGATGGAATCGTCGATGGACAGGGTGCTCGGTGGTGAGGTCATGGGGTCTTCCGGTGCCGCCGGCCAATGCCTTTCCCCTGGCAAAACCGGACCGGCATGTTAGGATAAAAAAGTTTTTACGACGCGTGGAGCCCGCATGATGAACCGGATCGCCGCCCTGGAGCCCCTGCTGCCCGTGGCTGCCGCCACGGTGGGCGCGGTGGTGGGGAGCTTTCTCAACGTCCTCATCCACCGCCTGCCCCTGGGGCAGTCTGTCGTCCTGCCAGCCTCCCACTGCCCGGGCTGCCAGCAGCCGATCCGCTGGCGGGACAACGTGCCCATCCTGAGCTTCCTCCTTTTGGGCGGCCGGTGCCGGCACTGCCGCCGGCCGATCGGCTGGCGCTACCCCCTGGTGGAGGCGGCAGGCGCCGGTCTGGCCTACGCCTCCCTGCGGGCCTTCGGACCCAGCCTGGCAGGGCTTGCCGCCTTTGTCTTTGCGGCCCTGCTCCTGGCCATCACCCTCATCGATCTGGCGCACTATATCATCCCCGACGTCCTGAGTCTGCCGGGGATCGGCCTGGGCTTCCTGGCGGCTCTGCCCGGAGGTGGCGTGTCCTGGCTGGAGTCGGGCCTGGGCATCCTTGCCGGCGGGGGCCTCCTCTACGGGGTGGCCATCGGCTACCAGTGGTTGGCCAGGCGGGAGGGCATGGGGGGAGGCGACATCAAGCTCCTGGCCATGATCGGTGCCTTCCTCGGCTGGCGGGCCATCGTACCGGTGGTGTTCCTGTCCGCGGTGGCCGGCGCCCTGTTCGGCCTCGGTGCCATGGTCCGGCAACGCCGGGGCGGCCAGACCGTGATCCCTTACGGGCCGTTCCTTTCCCTGGCCGCGCTCGCCTACCTCTTTCGGCCTGAGGTTCGTGTCTTCCTGCACGCCCTGTGGCCTTTCCTGGGCCAATGGCCCGGCCTCTGAAAGGCCCCGCTCTGTCTTCCGGGAGAGCTTCCATGGCCAAGAAACGGATCCTGGTGGTGGACGATGACGAGGGGGTGCGCACCCTTCTGGCGGACATCCTGGCCCGGCATGACTACGAGCCGGATACGGCGATCCATGGCCAGGAGGCCCTGGAAAAGCTGGAGGTGCGGCCTTACGACCTGGTCATCACCGACCTCCGGATGCCGGTCATGGACGGCCTCACCCTCCTGGGGGAGATCAGCCGCCGCAACCTCAGGTCCAGCGTCATCGTGGCCTCGGTGTTCGCCGACATGGAGCACGTGGTGCAGGCCATGCGCCTGGGGGCTGCCGACTTCATCGCCAAGCCCTTCCCTTCCGAGGAGGCGGTGCTGGTGACCCTGGCCAAGGTGGAGGAGCGGGATCACCTGCGGCGGGAGAACCTGCGGCTCCAGGCCGAGGTGGAGGGCCGCTACACCTTCGCCAACATCGTGGCCGAAAGCAAGAAGATGCACGCCATCTTCAACCTGATCGGCAAGGTGGCCGACTACAAGACCACCGTCCTCATCACCGGCGAGTCCGGCACCGGCAAGGAGCTCATCGCCCGGGCCATCCATTTCCAGGGCGCCCGCCGCAACCAGGCCCTGGTTTCGGTGAACTGCGGCGGCATCCCGGAGACCCTCCTGGAAAGCGAGCTCTTCGGCCACGTCAAGGGCGCCTTCACCGACGCCTACCGGGGCAAGCGGGGCCTTTTTGAAGAGGCCTCCGGCGGCACCCTCTTCCTGGACGAGATCGGCGAGCTGCCCCTGACCCTGCAGGTCAAGCTGTTGCGGGCCCTGCAGGAGGAGGAGATCCGCCCCCTGGGCGACACCCGCTCCATCAAGGTGGATGTCCGGATCATCGCCGCCACGGCCAAGAACCTCCAGGAGGAGGTGGCCGAGCGGCGGTTCCGGGATGATCTCTTCTACCGCATCAACGTCCTGTCCATCGAGGTTCCGCCTTTGCGGGAGCGCCGGGAGGACATCCCGCTCCTGGTGCAGCATTTCATCGCCAAGTACAACCAGCGGCTGGGCCTGGCGGTGACCGGGGTCAGCAACGAGTACATGCAGCGGCTGATGGCCTACTCCTGGCGGGGCAATGTCCGGGAGCTGGAGCATGTCATCGAGCGGAGCATGGTGCTGGCCGAAGGCCAGACCCTGGGCCCTGATCTCCTGTCGCCGGAGATCCTGGAGCCCGGCCGCCAGCTGATTCCGGCCACGCCGCTGCCGGATGAGCTGTCGGTCAAGAAGAACGCCAAGATCATGGAGAAGAGCCTCATCGAGCGCGCCCTGGCCCAGACCAAGGGCAACAAGACCCAGGCCTCCATCCTGCTGGAGCTGAGCCTGCCCGCCCTCCTCTACAAGATCAAGGAATACCAGATCGGCTGAGCCGCTGCGCCACCAGCATGGTGACATCGTCGAACGGCTCGGCGGCTCCCATGTGGGCCGATACCGCTGCCCCCAATCGCTGAGCGACTTCCCCCCCGCTGGCCGCCGCCTGGTGCAGGCCTGCCAAGAGCCGCGCCTCACCCAGCATGTGACCCTGGCCATCCACCGCCTCCACGGCGCCGTCCGTGAAGACGAACAGCCCCTCCCCCTCCGTGAGCGCCGCTGCACCGACTTGCATCGGCAGGCCGGCAAAAAGGCCCAGGGCCGGGCCGGTGGTGGGCAGCCGCCGCTGCCGGCCGCCAGGCCCGAACACCACGCTGCTCCCCAGGCCGGCGTCCACGTAGAGCAGCCGGCCAGCGGCCGGCTCCAGGATGCCGGCAAACAGGGTGGCGAACATGTTCTGGCGGCCGTGGGTGCCGGCGATGTAGTCGTTGGTCTGGGCCACCGCCCACTCCAGGGCCTGGGCCCGGTTGGCTGGTCCGGTCTCGGCAAAGGCCTGGGCAGAGAAGGCCCGGATGAGGCTGCGGAAGAGGACCATGAACAGGGCGGCGCCCACCCCCTTGTCGCAGACATCGGCCACCACCAGGGCCAGGAGACTGCCGCCGGCCAGGGGGAAGGCGTCGTAGAAATCCCCGGAGACCTGCCGGGCCGGCCGGAAGAAGGCGCCGATCTCCCAGCCCGGGGCCCGGGGCAGGGTCTCCGGGAAGAAGCCGGTCTGGATCTGGCGGCCGATCTCCAGATCCCGCTCGGCCACCTGCCGGGCCCGCTCGCTGGCGGCATGGAGCCGGGCATTGGCGATGGCACCGGCGATCTGGCCGGCGATCGTCTGGGCCAGGGACACCTCCTGGGGGGTGAAGATCCGCACCGGGTCCGAGGTGGGGATGCCGATGGTGCCGATCACCTCACCCCGGGCCATGAGCGGCACGATCATGAGGCAGGTGGTGCCCCGGGCGCTGAGCACCGCGTGAAACGAGGCGGTGAGGGGGTTGTGCTGGACATCCGGCACCACGATGGGCCGCCCGGTGCGGATAACGTACTGGGTGGCAGGGTAGCCGGCCAGAGGAATGGTCAGACCGGTGACATCGCTCTCCTGGGGGCTGGCGGCGTGGAAGGCCACCAGGGTGAGCGCCTGCCCTTCCGGGCTCAAAAGGCCGATGCCGGTGTTGCGGGCCTCGAAGATCGAGACCATCTCCCGGCAGATGGTCTGGAGAATGGCGTCCAGATCCAGGGTGGAGCCGATGGCCTGGGCGAAGCGGTTGATGATGGCCAGCTCCCGGGCCCGGGCCTCCGCCTCTTCCTTGGCCTTGGCCAGGGCGGTCAAGAGGGCATCGGCGGTCACGACTTCTGTCCGCCTGGCGCCAGGTCCAGGATCTGGGCCGCCCAGTCGGCAGCGGCTGCCGGCTCCTGAAAACGGACCCCGATCCCGTAGCGGGGCCCCGCCGGACCGGACAGGTCCTGGCACCAGCAGACCTCCGCTGCACAGGGGGCGAGAAGGAAGTCCCGCTCCTTCCCGGGACCGTCGGGGGCCTCGTGCAAGGCAATGCTGTCGCCGGGTCCCAGGGGATAGCGGGACTCGAAATAGAGACCGCCGGAGCTGGTATTGCCCAGAAAGCCGCCGTAGAAGCAGTACGGATGCTCCTGGTGGCGGGCATACATGATCGGCAGCCTGGCCGGCTGCCGGGAGCTGTTCCGGCGGTCGTCGTTTCCGGTCACAGGGTCCTGAGCGCCTCCGTCACCCCGGGGACGATGGGAATGAAGGTGGAAAAGCCGGAGACATCGAAGACCTCCCGCACATAATCCTGCATGGCGCAGAGGATGAGGCGGCCCTCCTGGCGCTGCATCTCCTTGGTGGCTTTGAGGATCACCCGCAGGCCGGCGCTGGAGACATATTCCAGATCGCTGCAGTCGATGATCAGCGACCGGGTCTGACCGTGCAATGAGCCCTGGAGCCGGTCCTCCAGCTGCGACGCGGTGTGGGAGTCCAGTCGGCCGTGGAGGTGGAAGATGTGGGTGGCCTCCTGGCGCTCCTCAATGATCTCCATGGCGAGCTCCTTCCGGCCGGCCAGGGGCCGGCCGCCGTTTTTCCAGCATCAGGATGTTGCGCTCTCCCCGCCGCTCGTAGACGAGGCCGTTCATGAAACAGCGGATGAGGTGGACCCCCAGACCGCCTACGGGGCGCTGTTCCAGGGAACAGCAAAGGTCAGGGCTGCAGGCGGCCAGCGGGTCGAAAAAGGGGGCGTCGTCCTCCACCCGGATGATGACCCGCTCCTCGTCGCAGGTCAGGTCGAAGTGAACGAAGTGCTCGGTCTGGTCCGTGAACCCGTGGGAGACGATGTTGGTGAACAGCTCCTCCAGGGCGAGATTGATCTCCAGGACCAGGCGGCGGGACAGGCCGCCGGCCCGGCCAAAGGCCTCCAGCTGCCGGGCCAGGACAGACAGCTCGGACAGGCGATTCGCCAGGCAGAAACTGGCCCGGGGCCGGGCCGCCGCCTCGGCTGGCCCGGGGCCGGGCCGCCTTTCCGCCGGCGTCTGGCTCACAGCAGGCTGACCCCCAGGAGCTGGCGGCAACGGCTGCAGTCACAGGCCGCATCGACCAGGAGACGCTCCTCCCAGTTCCGGATGCCTTCGACCACCGCCTTCAGGATCTGAGGCAGGATGGCCGGCATCTGGGCCAGGATGCGGCTGAACCGCTCGCGGCTCAGCACCAGGCAGGTGACCGCGGTCTCGGCCCGCAGCGAAAGAACCCGGGGCTGGGGTCCCAGGAGGGACAGCCCACCCAGAAACTCGCCCGCCAGCACCGGCCGCACCGGCTGCACCCCCGCCGGTGCTTCCCGGACCAGCTGCGCCTCCCCCTCCAACAGCACGTAGGCGCGGCCGTCATCCTCCCCCTGCACAAACAGGTAATCGCCGGTGGCGAAGACCTCCTGGGTGGCCAGGTAGGCCAGCACCTTGAGGGCCTCCATGGGGCATTCCCGGAAGAACGGCGTCTGCCGCAGGATGGCCAAATGGCTTTGGAACTGGCTGGGCAGCTGGCTGCTACCGTTTGCCGTGGACAAGCTCATAGAGGATTCCTTTCTTGGCCAGGAGCTCATCGTAGGGGCCCATCTCCACCACCTTGCCGGCCTTCATCACCGCCACCCGGTCGAAGCTCTTGACAATGTCCAACCGGTGCACCACGGCGATCACGGTGGAGCGGCCCTTCCAACGGGTCTCCAGCAGGTGCTGGATGCGGGCCTGGGACTTGTTGTCCAGGGCCGAGGTCGCCTCGTCCAGGATCAGGACCGGCGGCCGCTTGAGGAAGGCCCGGGCGATGGCCACCTTCTGGCGCTGGCCGCCGGACAGGTTGTCTCCCTTGCTGCCGACCTGGAACTGCATGCCGATCTGGAGGATGGTCTCGAGCAGATCCTCCTCGATGAGCAGATGAATGATGCTCTGGTGCACCCTCTCCTGCACCTGGGGTGTCGCTCGCTTGATCTTGCCGAAGAAGATGTTGCTCTGAATCGTCTGGGAAAAGATATACTCCGTGGCCTGGTAGAAGGCGAAGGCTCCGGGATCGTCCTGCTGGATGGCGCTCTTGAAGCGTTGGCGGCTGGCGAGGATCAGGCTCTCCAGACGGCTGCCCAGACGGGCCATCTTGTGGCGGGCCGGGATGAAGCGCAAGGCCAGACGCACGAGCTGCCGTTGCTCCGCGGCGTCGCCCCGGCGCGCCTCCAGCAGCTGGCGGTAGACGGGCAGCTCGCTGGCCGCCAGCGGACTCTCCTCAAAAAAGAGGTCGTCGGCAGGCAGCTCACCGAGGATGCTGATGGTCTGGCTGGCCAGCTCCTCGGCCAGGGCCACCAGAGGCACCGACAGATCGTTGTCGGCCAGAAAACGCAGGAAATACGGGTTGTCGGCCAGAAGCTCCGGCGCCAGCTCCTGCCGGTTGGCGGTGCCGAAGGTGATGTTGTCTGCCACGCTGGAGTGGAACAGGTAGCGCTCCTGATCAAAAAACTCCACCGAGGCGGCAAGCTCCTGGCCGAAGGTGCACTGGAAGCTCTCCCGCACCCGCACCAGCTGCTGGGCCAGGGCCTGGTGCTCCTGCCGGTCGATGATGGTGTTGAGGCCGAAGCGCAGCACATCCAGGAAGATGCCGGTCTGCTGCAGAACCTCGATGAGGTCGTCGAGCTCCGGCCGGCAGCCCTTTGTGGTCACGGCGCGCAAGGCCTTGCAGGCGTAAAGCAGGTTGTCCTCGATGGTGCCGGAGAAGACGAAGGGCGTCTGGGAAACAAAGCCCAGGTTGGCGGCGAGATCCGCCTTCGACAGCTCGGCGACCTCCTGGCCACCCAGGAGAACATGGCCCTCCGAATACCGGTAGAGCTGGCCGATGCACTGGGCCAGGGTGCTCTTGCCGCTGCCGGAAAACCCCACCAGGGCCAGATGCTCGCCAGGGGCCAGGCGCATGGAGACCCGGTCCAGCAGCCGGATGCCGTCCGGGGTGACAAAAGACAGCTCCTGCACCTCGAGGCCACCGCCCAGGGACTGCACCTGGCCGGTGCCCGGCAGCAGCCGGAACTCCGGCTGGGCATCGAAGGCCTCCATGACCCGCTTGTGGCGCACCGAGGCGTCCTGGTAGACGTCGTAGAATTCGATCATCTCCTTCCACGGGTCATAGAGCTTCTCCTGGGCCGAAAGAAAGGCCACCAGGGAGCCCAGCTCCAGTTGGCCGCGCATGGCCAGGTAGCCGCCGACGATGAAGATGAGGAACGGCCCCAGGCTGTTGAGGAAGTTGTTGAGGACCTTGACGCCGTTGCGGAACAGGTTCCACCGCACCCGGATGCCCCGGAGCCGGTCGGTGAGCCGGTCGAACTTGTCGTTTTCGGTGCCAAAGGCGGCGTTGGCCTGGATCTCGTGGATGCCGTTGATGCTCTCGGCGATGCGGTCGGCCAGGGTGCGGGAGACATCCACCCGCTCCTTGTTGAGGCGGTTGGCCCCCCGCTGCACCAGCGGCACCAGGACCAGAACCAGAGGATAGATGGACAGGGAGATGACCGCCAGGAGCGGATGGAGCCAGAACAGATAGCCGGCAAAGGCCAGGAGGGTGAGGATGTTGATCAGCGGCACCCCCAGGGCCATGCCGGCAAAGGTGCCGGTGGTGTTGAGCTCGTTGATCAGGGACGAGACCACCATCCCGGGCTGGGTCTTGCGGAAGAAGGTCAAAGGCAGGGTGAGGATATGGTGATACAGATCCTTGCGCAGCTGGGCCATCACCCGCTCGCCCAGGAGGGACTGCAGGCCGGTGATCACATACTTGAGGCCGCCGGCCAGGACCACCGACGCCAGGTAGATGCCGCAATAGCGGAGCAGGAGATCGAACTGCCGGAGCCCGATCGCCTCGTTGATGATCCGCTTTTGCATCTCCAGCGGCAGCACCCGGGCGAAAACGGTGATGACGATGGCCAGAAGCAACAGGAGCTGAATCTTGAGGTTGCCGGTGAAGGCCCAGGAGAAGATGGAGCGGTGCACCACCGAGGTCGCGGTCTGCCCGGGCTTCATGGCCGCCCTCCGGCCAGAGCGGCTGTGGCCGGCCCCTCTGCCGTGCGGGCCAGGGCCGCTTCGAGCGCCTCGTGGAAGCGGGGCCGAAACGCCCTGATGGCCGGGTTGTCCCGACGGGGATGGACCCGGTTGGTGAGGAGCACCACCACCAGATCCTGATCAGGATCGATCCAGAAGGAGGTCCCGGTGAAGCCCAGATGACCGGCGCTTCGCCGCGACAGGAAGCGTCCGGCACTGGAGCCGACGTCGGACGGGGTGTCGAAGCCCAAGGCCCAGGTGCTGCCGGCCGGCGCTGTCCCCCGCTGGAAGAAGGGGGCCAGACCGGGACCGAAGAAGGCGGCGCCCGCCCCCCGGCCCTGCCAGGCGTCGAGCAGGATGAGGGCAAGATCCACAACGCCGGCCACATCCCCGAACAGCCCGGCATGACCCGCCACCCCTTCCAGGGCATGGGCGTTCTCGTCCTCCACCTCGCCCTGCAACAGCCGACCTCGCCAGGGACAGCGGCTGGTGGCCACCAGCTGGCGGCCGCCCGCACCCGGCGCTGCCGGGTCCAGCAGGCCATCCCGGGCCAGGGGGCGAAAGCCCAGGTGCGCCTCCAGACCCAGAGGCTGGTAGACGAGCCGCTGCACCGCCCGATCCAGGGACTCGCCACACCAGGCCTCCACAAGCAGGCCCAGGAGCAGAAAGCCGCAATCCGAGTACAAGGTGGCCTCGCCTGGTGGCGCCAGGAGCGGCTCGGCCAGGAGCAGCTCCAGAAGACGGCGCCGCCGCGCCGCTGGCGGCTGGGTCACCAGCTCCCGGTAGTATGGGCGATGGGCCGGCAGCCCGGAGCAGTGACTGAGGAGCTGGCGGACGGTGATGGCCTTCTTGTCGGCCGGCAGCGGCGGCAGCAGCAGATGGGCGAGGGGGGTGTCCAGATCCAGCTGCCGGCGGCCGACTGCCTGGGCCAGCAGCAGGGTGGTGGCCAGGGGCTTGGTCAGGGAGGCCAGATCAAACAGGGCAGCCGGCATAAGGGGGAGAGGCACGGGCGCAAGGCAGGCGCAGCCGGCCGCCCCCTGCCAGATCCGGCGCGCTGCCGGCGGCCCCTGGCCCACCCCGTAGGCCCCGCCGGGAAAGACGCCCTGGCGCACCCCTTCGGCCAGGAGGTCGTCGAGAAGGGCCAGGCCGGGGCGCCAGGGTGTGATCATGGCTCGACCTCAGCCCAGAAGCCGCAGGAGGTCGGGGTGCACCAGGCCGTTGGAAGCCAGAATCTCGGTGCTGAACGGATCAAAGGGCCGGCCGGCAAAATCGGTGCAGACTCCTCCGGCCTCGGCCACCAGGAGCATGCCGGCCGCGGTATCCCAGGGCTTGAGCTTGATCTCGAAGAAGGCCTCGAACCGGCCGGCAGCCACCTGGGCCAGATCAAGAGCCGCGGCCCCGGCCCGGCGGACACCCTGGACGTGGGGCAGCACCGCGGCCAGGGGTCGGATGGCGGCATCAGCAGCCTCATGGACATCATAGGGAAAGCCAGTAGCCACCAGACTCCCTTGCAGCCGGGTCTCGCCGGACACCCGCAGGGGCCTTTCCCCCAGACAGGCGCCCCTGCCCTCCTCCGCCCAGAACAGCTCATCCAGAATCGGATGAAAGACCACCCCTGCCCGGATCTTCCCCTGCCAGCCGTAGGCCACCGAGACGCAGAACCAGGGGAAGTGATGGGCGAAGTTGACGGTGCCGTCCAGAGGATCGACCAGCCAGAAATGGCCCGCCGTGCTGCCCGCCGGTGCCTGCTCCTCGGAGATGATCCCGTGCTCCGGAAAGGCCTGGCGGATCCCGGCGACGATGATCGCTTCGGCCGCCAGGTCCGCCTCGGTGACCAGATCGATCACCCCTTTGTGGCGCACCTGGTGGGTGCGCACCAAAGAGCCGGCGGATCTCGGCCCCGGCTTCCCGGGCCAGCCGGATGGCTGTCGTGCGGATCCGTTCCATGGCCTTCCCGTGGAAGAGGCTACCCTAGTTGACAAAGACCCTACGGTATTTGTCAAGATCCTCCAGGGCTATTCCCGATCCCATGACGATGGTGGTCAAGGGATCCTCCGCCAGCTGGCAGCGGATCTGGGTCTCGTGGGTGATGAGGGCGTCCAGACCCTTCAACAGGGAGCCGCCACCGGCCATATGGATGCCGTCGGCATGGATGTCGGTGAGCAGATCCGGGGGCGTCTTCTCGCAGGCCCGATGCACCGCCTCCACCACAGCGGCCACCGGCTCGGCAATGGCCTCCCGGATCTCCTCCGGAGACAGGGTCACATCCTTGGGGGTGTTATGGATGGCGTCCTTGCCGGAGATGAGATAGCCGGCCGGCAGGCCCTCCACGGGAAAGGCGGAGCCAGCCTTGATCTTGCAAACCTCGGCCGTGTTCTCCCCCACCAGAAGCTGATGCTTCTTGAGCAGGTAGCGCATGATGGCCTCGTTGACCTCATCCCCGGCCACCCGTACCGATTCGCTGTACGCCACCGAGAACAGGGACAGCACCGCCACTTCCGTCGTGCCGCCGCCGATATCGATGATCATCTGGCCCTTGTTCTCGCTGATATCAAGCCCCGTGCCAATGGCCGCTGCCACCGGCTCTTCGATCAGGAAGACCTTGCCCACCCCGGCCTCGTCCGCTGCCTCGACCACCGCCCGCTTCTCCACCTGGGTGATGCCGGCCGGCACACAGATGACCACCGTCGGCTTGAAGAAGCGGCCCATGCGCTGGACCCGGAGGAAGAACTCCCGGATCATGTGGCGGGTGACCTCGAAGTCGGCGATGACGCCGTCCTTGAGCGGCCGCTGCGCGATGATGTTTCTGGGGGTGCGGCCCATGTAGCTCTTGGCCTCCCGTCCCACCGCCAGCACCTCTTTGGTATCGGCGTGGTAGGCCACCACCGACGGCTCGTTCAGCACGATGCCCTCCCCCTTCACGTAGATGAGGGTATTGGCGGTGCCCAGATCCATGGCCATATCCTTGGTGAACAGGTTGAAGAAGCGGCGGCGCGGGGGCGCCTGGGGCTTCTTCTCCAGGGAGATCTGACGGCGGCTGACATCCCGCTTGATGCGGCTGCTGGTGGTCGGGGGCTTCCGGAACATAGAATCAGCTCTGGGTTGCTTCCTGCACGATCTGCCGGCAGGCGATCTCCATGATGGCGATCTCGTGATCGGTAAAGCCGCCGCGGTGGTTGATGAGCGCCACGGCGCCGAAGGCGCCCTTCTTCCTGAAGGCCACCGGGATGCCGATGAAATTGGCGAAGGAGCCGAAGCCGTCGTCCCGCCGCAGGAGGTAGGCCTTGCCACCTTCTTCGACGATGTGGTCGAGAACCAGGATCCGTCGCTTGTTGATCACCCAGCCCACCAGGCCCTCATTCTCGAAGACCCGGGGGCTGATGGACAAGAATTCCTCATGGCCGGCCTTGCCCTCGGCGAAGATGCGCAGAATCCGCTGGCCTGGCACGACATAGAACAGGCTGCCGGCCGCCGTGGCCCTGAGCAGGGCCAGGAGCCCCTGCCGCAGCCGCTCCTCCCCGTCCAGCCCCCCCCCCCGCACGATCGTGTCCACGCTTTGCAGCAGGCCCAGAAACTGCCGGCAGCTGGCCAGGGCCGCCGTCTCCTCCTCCAACCGGAGGATCTCCGCCAGGGCCCAGGCAAGCTGGCCAAAGACCTTCTCGTTGCGCTCGGTGAAGAGATAGCTCTTCTTGCTGTCGGCGCACAGCACGCCTCGCCGGTCGGGCAGCGGCACCGCGAGAAAGGATTTGATCCCTTCATCCGCCTGGTAGAACTTGAGGGTGGTGGTGCTGCGCTCGAAGCTGTTCACGAGCATGGGCCGCTGCTCCCGGAATACCCAGCCCACCATGCCCTCCCCGGGCTGGATGACCACCTCCGGGTCGATCTGCCGGCTGAAGCTGTGGAAGGCGTGAAGGCTCAGGCCCTCGGCCCCGGGCCGGGGCAGAAAGAGAGCCACGGTGAAGGCCTCCATGACATTCGTCACCAGCCCCATGATCTCCGTGACCCGTGCGCTCGCCATCAATCCCAACCTCCCCGGACGGCCGCCCCGCCCCCCTGCCGGCGGCTCATCCCCAGCCCGCCAGGGAACAGCCGGCCTCTATGCTGCTGCCGGAAAATGGTTGCCATTTCAGTCGGTTTGCACTAATTTTGTCCGATTGGACGGATGGCGGAAAAGCTCCAATTCTAGTGTGTCCATCCCTTTCTTTCAAGGAAAGCTTTCTTTCAACACCCTCGTGTGGACAAGATTGCGAAAACCCGCGGCCGTCCGCTCATCCTGAGTCTTTCCAAGGCTTGTCCAATCGTGACTCAACACACTATTTTCCATTAAAACAAGATGTTGTCCGAACAGTCAACAAGACCGCCAGCCATTGTCGTTTCTTGTCTTTCCGCTTTCTAATCAAAGAAAAAACGTCGAGGCATCCGTTATGGGCATGGAGCTCTCCGTCCGCCGTAGCGATTTCCTGTACCAGCTGACCCCCATCCAAAGCATCGCCGGCAAAAAGGTCACCGTCGCCATCCTGGGCAACGTGCTCCTGGAGGCTGCGCCCGGCCGGCTGGCCCTGGCGGCCACCGATCTCGAGATCGGTTTTCGCACCGATCTCGAGGCCCAGGTGAAGACCGAAGGCTCCATCACCCTGCCAGCCAAGAAGCTTTTTGAGATCGTCCGGGAGGCGGAGGCGGAAACGGTGCAGCTCCGGGAGCTGGAGAATCACTGGGTGGAGATCACGGCCGGCACCGGTCTTTATACCCTGGCAGGCTTGCCCAGCGAGGATTTTCCCGCTTTTCCCCCGTACGATGAAGTCCCGCTGGTTGCCTTTCCGGCCCCAGTCCTGAAGGATCTCATCGACCGCACCATCTTCTCCATCGCCCAGGCATCCGAAGGACGCTTCACCTTCACCGCAGCGCTCCTGGAAAGGGAGGTCAAGGCCGACGGCGAGTATCTGCGCATGGTCAGCTCGGACTCCCATCGTCTGTCCATGATGGAGCGCCGAATCGAGGGGAGCCTGGGAGACCTGACCTTTGACCGCAACATCCTCATCCCCCGCAGGGCGATCACCGAGCTGGCCAAGATCTGCGAATCCCGAACCGGGGATCTGCAGTTCGGGTTCGACGATAAGCAGGCGGTGGTGCGGGTGGAGAATGGCGTCATGGTGATCCGGCTCATGGTGGGAGAGTTCCCCCGTTACCGGGATCTTCTGGCAGCCATTACCCTGGACAAGCCCCTGGAGATCGACCGCCTGCGCTTTCTGGGCACCCTGCGCCGGATCAATCTCTTGACCGAGGATCAGAACCACGTGGTGAATTTCCGCATCGAAGGCCAGCGGCTCTTTCTATCCTCCCGGAGTGTCGACCTGGGCAGCGCCAGGGACGAGATCATGCTCCGGAGCCAAGGCGACGACATGCAAGTCGGCTTCAATTGCCGCTATTTCATCGATGTGCTGCAGGTGCTGCAGGGTGAGACCATCAAGGCCTATCTCAACAGCGACGAAAGCCCTTGCCTGGTGCGCACCGACGAAGACGAGGGCTTTGCTGGCATCATCATGCCCATGAAGGTCTGAGACCTGAGGCAGCAGGCACCCCATCCCCCCCCGGCAAGCAACCTTTCGAGGCTTTGAGATCACCAATGACGGAAGTCAACAGCAACAGCTCCTACGGCGCCGAAAAGATCAAAGTCCTGGCCGGGCTGGAGGCGGTGCGCAAGCGGCCAGCCATGTATATCGGCAACACGGGCGAGGAGGGGCTGCACCACCTGGTCTACGAGGTGGTGGACAACAGCATCGACGAGGTCCTGGCCGGCTACTGCACCAAGATCAAGGTCACCATCCATCCGGACAACTCGGTCACGGTGGAGGACAACGGTCGCGGCATCCCGGTTGGCCAGCATCCCACCGAGAAGGTCTCCGCCCTGGAGTTGGTGATGACCACCCTGCACGCCGGCGGCAAGTTCGACCACTCCACCTACAAGGTCTCCGGCGGCCTGCACGGGGTGGGGGTTTCGGTGGTCAATGCCCTGTCCACTTGGCTGGAGGCGGAGATCCGCCGGGAGGGTGGCGTCTTCCGCCAGCGCTATGAGCGGGGCAGCAAGGCCAGCGAGGTGGAGACGATCGGCGCCGCCAGCACGACCGGCACCAAGGTGACCTTTCTGCCGGATCCGGAGATCTTTGTCGAGACCTGTGAGTTCCGCTATGAGATCCTGCAGACCCGGATGCGGGAGCTGGCCTTTCTCAACAACAGTGTCAAGATCGAGCTGAAGGACGAGCGCACCGGCGCCTCCGACGAATTTCATTACAAGGGCGGCATTCTCTCCTTCGTCGAGCACCTCAACCGCCACAAGACGCCGATCCATGCCGATCCGGTGCTCATGGCCGGGGAGAAGGACCAGGTGCAGGTGGAGGTCGGCTTCCAGTACTACGACGGCTACTCCGAGCGGCTGTACTCCTACGTCAACAACATCTTCACCAAGGAGGGCGGCAGCCATGTCGCCGGCTTCCGTGCCGCGCTCACCAAGTGCATCAACAAGTATGCCAGCGACGAGATCGTGCCCAAGAGCCTGCGGGAGAAGATGTCCGGCGACGATGTCCGGGAGGGCCTGACCTGCGTCATCTCGGTGCGGGTGCCCAACCCGCAGTTCGAAGGCCAGACCAAGGCCAAGCTGGGCAACTCCGAGGTGAAGTCCATCGTCGAGAGCGTCTGCAGCGACAAGCTGGGCGCCTACCTGGAGCAGAATCCGGGCGTGGCCCGCAAGGTGCTGGGGAAGGTGGTGGATGCGGCCCGGGCCCGGGAGGCGGCCCGCAAGGCCAAGGAGCTGACCCGGCGCAAGGGGGCGGGCATCGACCTGCTCATGGCCGGCAAGCTGGCCGAGTGCCAGACCAAGGATCCCCGGCAGGGCGAGCTGTTCCTGGTGGAGGGGGATTCGGCGGGCGGCTCCGCCAAGCAGGGCCGCAACCGCGCCTTCCAGGCCATTCTGCCCTTGCGGGGCAAGATCATGAACGTGGAAAAGGCGCGCCTGGACCGGATGCTGGACAGCGAGGAGATCAAGCAGATCATCGCCGCCCTGGGCACCGGCATCGGCGAGGAGGATTTTGACCTCGATGGGCTCCGCTACCACAAGATCATCATCATGACCGACGCCGATGTGGACGGCGCCCATATCCGCACCCTGCTGCTCACCTTCTTCTACCGCCAGATGCCTCGGGTGATCGAGGCCGGGCATCTGTTCATCGGCCAGCCGCCCTTGTATCGGCTGGCCCGAGGCAAGAAGGAGCAGTTCTTCAAGGATGACAATGCCCTGAACGACCACATCTTCACCCTGGCGAGCCACCAGCTGGCCCTGGCCGTGGGCGGCAGCGACCAGCCGCTGCCGCCGGAGACCGTGGCCGAGACCTTGCGCCTGCTCACCCAGTTTGCAGGCCTTCTGGATCATATGGAACGGCTGGGGGTGTGGGAGGATGTGGTGGTGCGGCTGCTGGCGGCCGGGGTGGTCACCGCGGATCAGTTCGAGGATCGGGCCCTGGTGGAAAGGCTCAAGGAAGGGCTGTCCGGGGAGGAGCTGGTCCTGGGGACCATCCGCTCCTGCCGCTGGCGCTCCAGCTGCTACGAGTTCGACACCGTGCGCAAAGAGGAGGTGCACCGCTCCTGCACCGTCGGCCCCAGCATCCCTCTCATGGCCGAGTACCGGGCAGCCCTGCAGCTTCATGGCCGCGTCAGAGACTACCTCGGCTGCCGTTTCCGGTTGCAGGTGCGGGAGGAAGCCCAGACCGTGACCGGCTGGCGGGATCTCTTGCGGCTGGTGCGCAGCGAGGCCCTGAAGGGTACCAACATCCAGCGCTACAAGGGCCTGGGCGAGATGAACCCCGAGCAGCTCTGGGAGACCACCATGAACCCGGAGCGCCGCTCCCTGGTCCAGGTGCGCATCGAAGACGCCGAAAGGGCGGACGAGATGTTCACCACCCTCATGGGCGATGCCGTGGAGCCGCGGCGGGACTTCATCTACAACCACGCCCTGGAGGTGGCCGAGCTGGATATCTGATCTCTCGGCGCCGGTCGTATCGTAACCCCCCACAAGTCGCCGCCGCTTCTTCATTCAGGCCGCAAGCCCAAGGGGCTGCCGAGCCAAGAGTCTGTTGACCATGCCCATGAACGAGACCCATCTGCCGGAGCCTGGCTCCATCGCCATCCATCGCGAGCTCCAGAAATCCTATCTGGAGTATGCCATGAGCGTCATCGTCGGCCGGGCCCTGCCCGATGTCCGGGATGGCTTGAAGCCGGTGCACCGGCGCTCCCTGTTCGCCATGCGCGAGCTGGGCAACTTCCACAACCGGCCCTATCTCAAGTCTGCCCGGGTGGTGGGCGACGTCATCGGCAAGTACCATCCCCATGGCGACGCCGCGGTCTACGACACCATCGTCCGCCTGGCCCAGGACTTCTCCATGCGCTATCCCCTGGTGGACGGCCAGGGCAACTTCGGCTCCACGGATGGCGACGCACCGGCGGCCATGCGCTACACCGAGGTGCGCATGACCCGGCTCAACACCGAGATCATCGCCGATCTGGACAAGGAGACGGTGGACTGGGGCCCCAACTACGACAACAGCCTGGTGGAGCCCCTGGTCTTCCCGTCCCGGGTGCCCAACCTGCTCCTCAACGGCTCGGCCGGCATCGCGGTCGGCATGGCCACCAACATCCCGCCCCACAACCTCACCGAGGTGATGAGCGGGATCATCGCCCTGATCGACGAGCCGACCCACACCGTGGCCCAGCTCATGGAGATCATCACCGGTCCGGACTTCCCCACCGGTGCCATGATCTGCGGCCGGGCCGGCATCCGGGAGGCCTACGAGACCGGCCGCGGCACCGTCACCATCCGCTCCCGCCACCATGTGGAGAAGAAGGGTCCGGCGGGCAGGGAGAGCATCGTCTTCACCGAGATCCCCTTCCAGCAGAACAAGGCCAAGCTGGTGGAGCGGATCGCCCTCCTGGTGAAGGAGAAGAAGATCGAGTCCATTGCCGAGGTACGGGACGAGTCGGACCGGGAAGGGACCCGGATCGTCCTCGACCTCAAGAAGGACGAGATCGCCGACGTGGTGGTGAACCAGCTCTTCGCCCATACGCCTCTGGAGCGGAGCTTCGGCATCATCTTCCTGTGTCTGGTCAACAACCGGCCGGAGATCCTCAATCTCAAGCAGATCCTGGAGCAGTTCATCGGCCACCGCAAGACGGTGGTCTACCGCCGCACCGCCTACGACCTGGCCCGGGCCGAGGAGCGGGCCCATCTTCTGGCGGGCCTCAAGATCGCCATCGACAACCTGGATGCAGTGGTGGCCCTGATCCGGGCTTCCGCCAGCCCGGCCGAGGCGAAGGCCGGTCTCATGGAAAGTTTTGCCCTTTCCGCCATCCAGGCCCAGGCCATCCTGGAGATGCGGCTGCAGCGCCTGACCGCCCTGGAGCGGGACAAGATCCTGGAAGAGCTCCGGGAGGTCCTGGCCCAGATCGCCCGCTTCCAGGAGATTCTGGCCAGTGACGCCCTGGTGATGACCATCGTCCGGCAGGAGTGCGAGGCGATCCGCAACGAGTACGGCGACCCCCGCCGGACGGAGATCCTGGAGGTCGTGGACGAGGTGCTGCCCGAGGACCTCATCATGCCCGAGGATGTGGTGGTCACTGTCTCCAACTCCGGCTACATCAAGCGCAATCCAGTGAGCCTCTACCGCTCCCAGCGCCGGGGTGGCAAGGGCCTCCTGGGCATGGGCACCCGGGAGGAGGACTATGTCCGGGATCTCTACTTCGCCTCCACCCACGACACCCTGCTCTTTTTCACCAACCTGGGCAAGGTGTTCTGGCGCCGGGTCTACGAGATCCCCCAGGCCGGCCGCACCGCCCGGGGCAAGGCCATGGTGAACCTCCTCGACCTGGTCGAGGGGGAGAAGGTGGCGGCGATCCTGCGGGTGAAGAGCTTTGTGGCCGAGCCGGACCAGGAGCCGTCGATCCTCATGGTGACCCGCAAAGGGGTGGTGAAGAAGACCGAGCTGGCGGCCTACGCCAACCCCATCCGCCGGGGGATCATCGCTCTTCGCATCCGGCCCGACGACGAGATCATCTCCGCAGCCCTCACCCAGGCCGGGGATCACATCCTGCTCATCGCCCGTTCCGGCATGTCCATCCGCTTCCGGGAGGATGACATCCGCTCCATGGGTCGGGTGGCCACCGGCGTCAAAGGCATCGATCTGGCGGAGGATGACGCGGTGGTGGGGGTGGTGGTCTTCACCGGCGAGACGTCGGTCTTGACCGTGACCGAAAAGGGCTACGGCAAGCGCTCCTCCACCGAGGAGTACCGCCTGCAGCGCCGGGGCGGCCGGGGCATCATCACCATCCGGGTCAACGAGCGCAACGGCCAGGTGGTGGGCGCCTTGTCGGTGTCCGACGACGATCAGGTGATGCTGGTCACCGACTCCGGCAAGATCATCCGCATGGGCATGGACGAGCTGCGCGTCATCGGCCGCAACACCCAGGGGGTGCGCCTCATCAACCTGGCGGCCGACGAGAAGGTGGTGGGCATGGACCGGGTGGCGGAGCGGTTTGTGGCCGACGAGGCTGGCGAGGCCGAGGAAGGGTCCGGGGACCCGGTCAGCGAGGGTGATGAAGCCTGACCACCAGACCCTGGCGGTGATCGGCGCCGGCAGCTGGGGCACGGCCCTGGCCAAGCTGCTGGCGGACAAGGGCGCCGCGGTCCGGCTCTGGGCCAGGCGACCGGCCTTGGCCCAGGCCATCGACCGGGACCGCGAGAACCGCGATTACCTGCCCGGCGCGCCGCTGCCCGGCAACCTCTTCGTCACCAGTGACCTGACCCAGGCAGTGGCCGGCGCCTGCGGGGTGGTCATGGTGGTGCCCTCCCATGGCTTCCGGCCGCAGCTGGCGGCCTTGGCCCCGTTCCTGGATCCGTCCGCACTCCTGGTCAGTGCCGTGAAAGGGGTCGAGAACGACACCCTGTGCACCATGTCCCAGGTCATGTCCCAGGTCCTGCCCGGACCCCTGGCCGGGAGAATCGCCGTTCTGGCCGGGCCGAGCTTCGCCCGGGAGGTGGCGGCCGGCCAGCCTACTGCCGTCACCGTGGCCGGCGCCAGCCTGGACATCGCCCGGGCCTGGCAGCGGCTTTTCCACACCGACCGTTTTCGGGTCTACACCTCCACCGATCTCATTGGCCTGGAGCTGGGTGGGGCGGTGAAGAACGTGGTGGCCATCGCCGCGGGCATTGCCGACGGCCTGGGCTTCGGCACCAACACCCGGGCCGCCCTCATCACCCGGGGTCTGGCCGAGATCATCCGCCTGGGCCTGGCCATGGGCGCCAATCCCCTCACCTTCTCCGGCCTGGGGGGCCTGGGCGACCTGGTCCTGACCTGCACCGGCGACCTGTCCCGCAACCGGCAGGTGGGCCTGGCGCTGGGCCAGGGCAAGGGTTTGGCCCAGATCCTCGCCGGCATGCAGATGGTGGCGGAGGGCGTGCGCACCACCCGCTCCATCTACCAGCTGGCCGCCCGCCACCGCGTCGAGATGCCCATCACCGAGCAGGTCTACCGCGTCCTCTACGAAGGCCAGAGGCCCATGACCGCCGTCCAGGAGCTCCTGGCCCGGGAGGGCAAGGACGAGTTGGCCGTAGCGGCGGTTGGCTGATACCCCCTTCGTATTGGCTTTTTTCCTATATTCAGAGGTCGGCTACGCCGCCGGCCCGACTTCGACCCACCCGATCAAGCTCGCCGGCCTCCCTTGCGGCGCTGCCGTCTGGATGGCGGGCTGTGAAGGGACGTCGTCTGCGAGCGTGCTGGAGAGTGGCGGCGATCATGGTTGCAGTGTGCGGGGTGTGGTCTTCCCGTGGATACGCACCGAAAACCAGTCCTTGTCCGGCTGAAAGTCAGCGGCCGGGTTGCCATTGTCCCGCAGCGCCTTCCGGTAGCCGAGCAGGAACCGCTCCTCGTTGAGATCAGCGAAGGTGGCCTCGGTGCAGGGCTGAGCATCGAAGGTGCGGGCCCGGGCAACCCGGCGCTCGATGAGCAGGCGCTCTTCCTGCTCGCTGGCGATGGCCTTGCGGGGACCGACTCGGATCCAGATCTGCCCCTTGAAGCGGACCGGCGGCAGGTCCGAAGGCTGGACCACCACCACCGCCACATCCCCGGATGGCAGCGACTCCCTGGTCACGGTCAGAACGGGCAAGGGCTGAATATTGCCGTCCGAGCGGAGAGCGGCCAGGTTTTGCAGGAGCTGATCGGTCACCTCGATGCCCGCCGGTACCCCCTGGTCGTTGACGCCAACAAGGAGACACCCGGGCAGGCCGTGGCCGGGAAGGTCATTGGCAAAGGCGCAGACCGCCTGCGCGAACTTGTCGGTGTCCCTGGTCGACACCAGGCGCTCAATGCGGTCCGATTCAAGATCGGACAAGAGTGCCTGAAGTTGAGTAGGGGTCAGCATCGATGGCCTGCCTCCCTCCGATCTGTCCGGGATCGAGATCGGCGGAGTGTCCGGAAACAGTGGCTCGATGGGTGCGTTTCGCCGAAAGCACGAATCCCTTCTTGTGATGGAGTCGATCCGCACGCGGGGCCCAAACGGAGCCCGCCGGTTCACACCGTGGTGGCTCCTCCCTTCTTTGCGCACGGCGGCCGCCACTCCTGCTGCGACCAGTCGTTGTCCGCGAACTCGGCGTGGTCGGGCTTGGGGGGCTTGACCTCCCGGAGGCGCTGGCTGAGCCAGGTGAGGATCTTGGCCAGCTCCTGGCGTACCTGGGCCAAGGCCTGGCCCCGGTGGCTGACCGCGTTCTTCTCCTCCAGGGTCAGCTCGGCAAAGGTCTTGCCCAACGGCGGATAGAAAAAGACCGGATCGTAGCCGAAGCCGTCTTTCCCCCGGGGGGCCAGGGTGATCTCCCCTTCGCAACGGCCTTCGTAGGTCAGGGCCGGGCCGCTGGGCACGGCGATGGAGACGACGCACTCGAAGGCGGCCCGGCGGTCGCTTTTGCCCTCCATGGCCGCGAGCAGCTTCCGGATGTTGTCGGCATCACTGGCCTGCTCGCCGGCGTAGCGGGCCGAGTAGACCCCGGGCGCGCCGTCCAGGGCTGGCACCACCAGGCCGGAGTCGTCGGCCATGGCCGGGATGCCCAGGACCTTGGCGGTGAACAGGGCCTTCTGGTACGCATTGTCATCGAAGGTGGCGCCGTCTTCCTTGGCTTCGGGGATGGGGCCGAAGTCCCGCAGGCTGCGGATCTCCACGGGAAAGCCGGCCACCAGCTCGGTCAGCTCCCGGATCTTGCCTTCGTTTCTGGTGGCCAGGGCGATGATCGCTTTGTGCATGATCCGTCTCCTCCAAAAAAGAAAGCCACCCCAGGGGTGGCTTTCCCAAGAACCGTTGGTGCCGAAGGCGAGGCTCGAACTCGCACGGGCGGCGCCCACTACCCCCTCAAGATAGCGTGTCTACCAATTCCACCACTTCGGCACAACCTGGCTATTGACCTTTGGGCGCCTCGCCAGCCGCGGGTGCGGCGGGAGGCGGTTCTGTTGCTGCAGGCGCGCTGGCGGCCGGCTCCGGTACAACCGGTGCCGGCGTCGCCTCCTGGCTGGACCGGCCCAGGGGGATCGGCGTCGGCACCGCGGCCGGTGGCGAGGTCTCCACCGGCACAGCCTGCTCAACCGCCGGCTTGGCCGGCAGGCTCAAGCCCTCCATCACCGAGCCACCGGTGGGCCGGCCGGCCAGGTAGGCCAGGGCCACCGACGTGCACATGAAGACGATGGCCGAGATGGTGGTGATGCGGTTGAGGAGCGAGGTGGGACCCTCGGTACCGAACACCGTCTGGCTGGAGCCGCCGAAGGTGGCACCGATGTCGGCGCCCTTGCCGTGCTGCAGCAGCACAATGGCGATCAGAAAGACGCAGACCACCACATGGATGATCGTGAGGATAGCTGTCATGAACGGTCCACAAAAAGAAAAGCACCCTGCGCCCTGGGCGGGGGTGACTCTTAGGCTTGGAAATGGATGATCCGCAGAAAGGACTCGACCTTCAGGGAAGCCCCGCCCACCAGAACACCGTCCAGGTCCGGCTGCGCCAGTAGCCGGTCGACGTTCTGGGGCGTGACGCTGCCACCATACACGATTCGGATATGGGCGGCAACGCCTTTCTCGAAGCGCTGCGCCAGGATGCGCCGGATGAAGGCGTGGGCCTCCTGGGCCTGCTCCTCGGTGGCGGTACGGCCGGTGCCGATGGCCCACACCGGCTCGTAGGCCACCACCAGCGCCTCAGGCGCCGGGAGGGCCACGTCCTTGAGGCCCGCCATGAGCTGCCGCTCCAGGACCGTCAGGGTCGCTCCACTCTCCCGCTCCGCCAAGGTCTCGCCGATGCAGAAGACGGGGCGAAGGCCGTGGCGCAGGGCGCCGGTCAGGCGCTGGTTGACCAGGGCATCGGTCTCGCCAAAGATGTGCCGCCGCTCGGAGTGGCCGACGAGGGCGTAGCGACAGCCCAGGTCCCGGAGCATGCGCGGCGAGATCTCGCCGGTGAAGGCCCCCTTCTCCTCCCAGGCCACGTTCTGGCCGGCCAGACCGATGGGGCTGCCGGCTACGGCCTGGCCGACGGCAGCCAGGGCGGTGGCGGGCGGCGCCACCACCACTTCCCGGCCGGCCACCTCTCCCAGGCCGGCGGCCAGGGCCGCGGCGAGGGCGGTGGCCTCGGCTAGGGTGCCGTGCATCTTCCAGTTGCCGGCGATAAAGGCCGTGGGTGCCATGGCGCTCTCCTGAGCTGGGGTCGAGGAAGGGATCAGCGGTCCTGGAGCGCGTCCAGGGCAGCCACCCCGGGCAGGGTTTTGCCCTCCATGAGCATCAGGAAGGCGCCGCCGCCGGTGGAGATGTACGAGATGTTGGCGGATTCGCCGGCCCGGTGCACGGCGACATCGGTGTCGCCGCCGCCGACGATGGTCAGGGCGTAAGAGTTGGCGACGTTGCGCACCATGGCCATGGTGCCCCGGGAGAAGGCATCCATCTCGAAGGCGCCCATGGGGCCGTTCCAGATGATGGTCTTGGCGTTCTCCAGGGCCTCGCTGAACAGGATGGTGGTGGCCGGGCCGATATCCAGGATCATCCAGTCCGGTGGCACCTCCTGCACCGGTACCCGCTTGCTTTCCGCCTTGGGATCGAAGCGGTCGGCGACGATGCAGTCCACGGGCAGGTAGAGGTGCACCCCCCGCTCCCGGGCCTTGGCCACCAGCTGGCGAGCGGTGTCCAGGAGATCGTTTTCCACCTTGGAGGCGCCGACGTCGATGCCCTGGCTCTTCAGGAAGGTGTTGGCCATGGCGCCGCCGACGATCATCTTGTCCACCTTGTCCAGCAGGTTGGTCAGGGCCCCCAGCTTGCTGGAGACCTTGGCGCCACCGATGATGGCCACCAAAGGCCGCATGGGGTCGCTCACCGAGCGGTGGAAATAGTCCATCTCCCGCTGCAGCAGGAAGCCGGCAGCCGCCACCGGCACGTGCCGGGTCACCCCGACCACCGAGGCGTGGGCCCGGTGGGCGACGGCAAAGGCATCATTGACATAGACATCCGCCAGACTGGCCAGCTGCCGGGAAAAGGCGTCGTCGTTGGCCTGCTCCTCGGCGTGGAAGCGCAGGTTTTCCAGCAGCAGGAGGTCGCCGGGCTGCATTTTGGCCACCAGCGCCTCCACCTCCGGCCCGATGCAGTCCGGGGCCAGGGGCACCTCCTTGGCCAGCAGACGGCCGAGGCGCTTGGCCACCGGCTCGAGGGAGAGGGTGGCCAGCCGCTGGCCCTTGGGCCGCCCCATGTGCGAGCAGATGATCACCCGGGCATGCTCGTCCAGGAGGTGGTTGATGGTGGGCAAGACGCTGCGGATCCGGGTGTCGTCGGTGATGTTGCCCTGATCATCCATGGGCACGTTGAAGTCGACCCGGATAAGGACCTTCTTACCCCTGATATCGATGTCGCGGATGTTCTTCATGGTTGTCCTTCATGACGGTTGGAGGGCGAGCGGCCCAGCGCTTGGCCGCACCCGGGTCAGGATCAGGGCCGGCTCGTCCGGCTGCTGGTAGTAGTGGCTCCGGCGGCCGACCGGCTGGAAGCCGGCCTGGGCATACAGGTGGCGGGCCACGGTGTTGGAGGGCCGCACCTCCAAAAACAGGCGGCCGGCTCCCTCCTGCTCCAGGGCCGCGCAGGCGTGCCGGACCAGGCGGGTGCCAATGCCCTGGCCCCGGTGGGCGGGCAGGACCGCCAGCCGCAGCACCTCGGCCTCATCAACGACCAGCCGCAGGCCGATGTAGCCGGTGGCCGGTTGGCCGGTGCCAGGGCGGAAGACGAAGAAGCGGCTCTGGGGGATCTCCCACTCGGCGGCCAGCTGCGCCGGGCTCCAGTGATCCCGCCCGCAGGATGCCTCAAGGGCGGCGATGGCGTCAAGGTCCGAATGCTGTGCGGCCTGCACCGCACCGCAGGCAAGAACAGGCATGGCCTCTGGCGGGTCAGATCATCTTGTCGGCAACGGCCACGGTCAGATCCCCCAGCATGTTGGAGTAGCTGCCCAGCTCGTTGTCATACCAGCCGTAGATCACGGCCTGGGTGACCGGGATGTTGAGAAAGGCCGCCGAGCCTTCGCTGATGGAGCAGCCGGGGATGTTCTTGAGGCTCACCCGGATGTGGGCGGTGCGGGTATGGGTCTCGGTGCCCTCGATGATGGTGGCCGCCTCCGGGGTGCCGATGATGTCGCCAGAGACGTTTTGCTCCTCGCTGTATGCCAGGTAGCGGCTGCGGGCCGCGTAGGCCTGGTAGATGCCGTTGATCAGGTTGCGCTTGACCGGGCTTGCCTCCTCGTCCTGGAGGTTGATCACCAGGACAATCAGGGAGCCGGTGCTGGTGGGGATGCGCACCGACTCGGCGATGAAGCCGATGTTCTTCATCTCGGGGATCACCAGGCCCAGGGCCTTGGCAGCGCCAGTGGTGGTGAGGATGATGTTGTTGAGGATGCTGCGGTTCTTGCGCAGGTCCTTGGCGCCGGCATTGGGCAGCCGGTCCAGGACCTGCTGGGAGCCGGTGGCGGCATGGACCGTGACCATGGAGGCGCTCAGGACCCGGTCGGCACCGAAATGCTCCAGGAGCGGCTTCACCATGTAAGACAGGCAGGTGGTGGTGCAGGAGGCGGCCGAGACCAGGTGATGGCGAGCCGGCTGGTAGTCGTCGAAGTTGATGCCCATGACCGTGGTCACGGCGTCATCGGGCATGGCCATGCCCTGGGCCTTGATCTTGAACGGCGCCGACAGGATGACCTTTTCGGCGCCCGCCGTCAGGTGGCCCCGCAGGCTACCCTTGGGGTCCTCGGCCGCCCCGGTGGGGTCGGTGAAGGCGCCGGTGGTGTCCACCACCAGGCGGGTGCCCTGATCCTTCCACGCAATGCCGGCCGGGTTGCGGGATTCCCGCAGGATGGTCACCGGCACCCCGTCCACCAGCATGAAGCCCTTGGCCTCGTCCAGGCCCTCGATGACCCGGCCGGCGCGGTGCCCGTGGAGATACTGGCCCAGCCGCCCGTAAGTGCTGTCCTTTTCGAGGTAGCTGGCCACGTGCTCCAGGCCCTGGCCGGCGGCACGGCCGATGTTGATGGTGAGGCCGGAGAAATGCTTGCGGGAGACGTGGTGCCAGACCGTGAGCTTGCCGATTCGCCCCAGGCCGTTGATGCCGAGCTTCATCGCGTGCGGACCTCCAGAAAGGATGGAAGGGGGTGCAGGATCGGCTGGCGGTCCGGCCGCCAGCATGAGGTCATCGATGAGAACCCGGAACTATACCGGCCTGGCGGGTCGTTGTCCAGTGTTTCCCCGGCCGGCGGTCGGGCGACCACCGGGAGCCGGCGGGCCGGACTGGCCTAGACCGGCACGATGTGGACCTCCTTTTTCACCTCGTGGCAGCCGCGCAGGAAGAGACCCCGGCGGCCGTCGATGCTCACCTCGTCGCCGAAGCGCACGGTGTGGCCGTTGATCTCGCACAGGTTGAGGCTCTCCATGACCTTGAGGGAGTTGACCCCGACGACGCAGGTCTTGTCCAGGCGGGAGGCCACCACCGAGGCGTGGGAGGTCTGGCCGCCCCGGGCGGTGAGCAGGCCGTCCGCCATGGCGATGACCTTGACGTCCTCGGGCACGGTATCCTTGCGGATGAGGATGAGGGGGGTGCTCGCATCCTGGCGCCGGAGGGCCTGGATGTTGGCGGCGGAAAAGACCGCCCGGCCGGACAGCGCGCCGCCGCTCACCCCGAGGCCTTTGCCCAGAAGGCTGCCGGCCAAGGCCGGCGTCTCCACGAAGACATCGAAGCTCTCCTTCTTGATGGTGATCATGTCCCGGGTCTGGAGGATGAACAGGTCGTCCGCGCTCGGCCCCTCGAAGGTGAACTCGATCTCCTGGGCGCCCCAGCGCTTCTCGTAGACCAGCTCCCGGCTGAGCGACAGCAGGGCCTGGTAGATCTCCGGGAAGCGGGCCTCCAGGGACTGGGCCGGGTCCCGGCCGTCGATCTCGGTCTGCTCAATGGAGATGGGATCAGTGGCCACCAGGCCCGAGACGATGTCCTCCCCGTGGTCACCGGCGGCGTAGTCCCCCCACAGGGCGACCCGGCTGACCTTGCGGTAGGGATGGGCGGTGAACAGCACCCCGGCCCCGGAGTCCGGGGTCCGGTTGCCGTAGACCATCGCCTGGATGATCACCGCCGTGCCCCAGGCATCGGAGACGTCCATGAGATGGCGGTACTCCACGGTCTTCTTGGCGCTCCAGGAATTGAGCACCATGTCGATGGCGGCTACCAGCTGCAGCCAGGGGTCGTCCGGGATGCCGAGGCCGATGGCCCGCACCGCCTTCTGGTACTCCAGGGCCAGCTCCCGCATCTGGGCCGGCGAGAACTCCCTTTTCAGCCGCACCCGGTGCCGGGTCTTGGCATCGTCCATGAGGGCCTGGAAGGTGTCCCGGCCCAGGCCGTGGGTCATGGCCCAGGACTGCAGGAAGCGGCGGTAGTTGTCCCAGGCGAAGAAGGCCTCCCCGGACGCCTCGGCGAACTCCTCCACCAGGTCCTGGTTGGTGCCCACGAAATGGATGGTGCCCATCATGCCGGGCATGGAGATGGCGGCACCGGAGCGCACCGAGAGCAGCAGAGGGTTTTCCGGGTCGCCGTAGGTCCGGCCGGTCGCCCGCTCCAGCTCGCTGATCCCGTGGCGGATCTGACCCATCAGCTCATCCCGGGCCTGGAAGAACTCGCCGATCACCGGCCGGCAGCGGAAGACCTCGGTGGTGATGATGAAGCCCGGGGGCACCGGCTTGCCGGCGTCGGCCAGGATCGACAGGTTGAAGCCCTTGTTGCCGAGGTGGATGAGGTCGTCGGTGCGGGGGTTCTTGTGGTGGAGGTGGCTGATGGCCTTCTCCGGGTCATAGGTCATGAGCAGATCGAGCATGCGCTCGTCCAAGACCTCCTTCTGGCTCTCCAGGGTCTGGTAGATGCGGGTGATGAAGTTGTCCAGATGCTGGAGACCGAAGGTGCCGGCAATGAGGTCCCGGAGGAAGAACTCGGACAGCCGGTGCAAATTGCCGGCCGGATCGTCGTCGGCCCACAGGCCGTGCAGCTTGGGCAGCAGGGTGTCGGCGGAGAGCTGCGGCACGATGATGGACAGGTTGTTGCGGTGGATATTGGTGTAGTAGGCGTAGATGACATCCTTCACCCCTTCCGACAGGCCCCGGAAGATGTCCAGATACTGGGTGTAGGAAAAGCGCTTGATGCCCAGGGAGTTCTCCAGGAGCGACAGCTGGGTCTCCAGACGACGGCTCGTGATGCCGTCGATGCGCAAGCTCCGGAAGTAGATCTTGATGCAGGTGATGATCCGGCTGAAGGTGGCCCGGGTAATGAAAGACAAATTGACCGTGGCTGGCAGCCGTTCGAGGTAGACGTTGGCCAGGTTCTCCAGCCGGAAGGTGAGCCCCAGGGCATCGAACTTGCGCTCCCGGTAACGGCCGTATACCGAGGGGATGTCGGCCGCGATGTGGCGCTTGTGGTAGATGTCCTCCGTGGCCTCGAAATGCTGCGGCGCAAGGATGATCTCTTTGAGGCGCTCCAGCCGCTCCAGGAGGGCCTCCAGGCAGGTGAAGGTGTCGCAGATCTCGAGATCGGCCAGAAGCTCCTGCATCTCGGGGAAGTCGCCGGCCGCCGCCTGCTGGAGCTGGTAGCGCAGCTCCTGGAAGCCCAGGTTGTACTTCTGGTTGAGGAGCTTGAACATCCGCAGCAAAAGCCGGAAGCGCCGGACCTCGTTGACCGGCAGATCGGTCTGGCCGGCCAGAAAGGCCTCCAGACGGTGGTCGTCCCAGGTCAGGAGGTCGTCCACGCCGCTGATATGGGGCAGGGAAAAGACCCGCTCGGTCAGGGCGGCGACCCCGTCCACGTAGGGGCCGGACGGCTCCACCCCGGCCAGCACCTCCAACGGCAGATACGGTGCCAGCACCTGCCGGTCCCGGGTCTGCCAGAAGCGGAAGATGGCCCGCACGAAGTCGGCGATGAGATTCGAGCTTTCCACGTGGCTCTGCTTGCGCAGGAAGTGGATGAGGATGTCCTTGCGCTGGTGGATCTCATCGATCTCGGTGGACACATCCCGCAACAGGCCCTCGGCGCCGATTTCGTTGAAGAACACCGGCAGCTGCTTGGCGAACTGCTTCACCAGGTTGTAGACCGGCTCGATGGGATGGTTGAGGAGCCGGGTGACGTCCCGCTGGAAGAGATCGGTATCCTTGATGCAGGTGCCGGCCAGGCGCAGGTTGATGACCAGGGCGGAGAGCACGGTGGAGCACCATTTGGGCTCCTGCATGATGAGGCTGAGCCAGACCCGGATGTTGGCCAGATGGGCCGGGTTGGCCAGGGGCTGCCAGTCCCGGTCGACGCCGGAGACGTTGGGGTACTGGAAGCCGAAGCGGGCCGCCTCCCACAGGAAGGCCTCCACCAGCCGGCTGTTGCCCCGGCGGAAGACCTCGGTGCCCAGGACCTGGATGCACTGGAGCGAGGTGTGGGGGTAGTTCCGGACATTAGCCTTCAGGAGCTCGAAGGTGCGGATCAGGAAGGCCTTGATGTCGTCGAAGCTCTGTTGGCGGATGAGCTGGACCAGGGAGCGGTTGATCTCCCGCAGGGTCTCCTCGTGGATGAGGGCGAGCCCCCGGGTCTCCATGATCCGGAACAGAAAGAGGAGCTTGCGGTTCTCGGCAAAGCGGTCGCTGGCCTCCGGCACCGTCAGCCGGTCCGGCACCTCCTTGTAGAGCCGCACCAGGTCCATGTGGAAGGGCAGCTCCAGGAGGGCGGTCAGACGGCGGGAGGCGTCTGGCTCGGCGGCCAGGGTCTCGACCCGTGCCAGATGGCCACGGAGCTCCTGGTGGGAGATGGCGGCAAAAAGCCGGCCGGCCTCCCAGCCGGAGCACAGCTCGCCGCACTCGGCCAGGAACCAGGGCAGGGGGTCCTCCTCGGACAGCCAATAGCCGTAGGTTTCCCGCAAGACCCGGGTGATGAGGGCGGCCAGGGGCGCGAGAGCGAAGCCGGGGGCCTGGCTGCCCGCGGCCACCAGCCGGCTGCCCAGGCGTTTCACCGGATGGTGGCCCTGGACCACGAAGCGCAGCACCCCGGGCGGCCAGGCGGCCAGGCTCAGAAAGGCGCGGTTGAGGGGGCCGGCGTAGGCGGTGAGCTGGCTGGCCGGCAGCTCGGAAAGAAGCTTCTCCAGGTAGGCCAGGAAGGACTCCACCGCCTGGCCCTGGAGGGATTCGCTCTTGGCGGTCTCCTCCACGGCCTGGAAGAACAACGACACGAAGCGGTCGCAGGCCGCGGCGCCCCGGGGGTCGGCCAGGTAGTGACCCAGCTGTTTGAGGGCAAAGGCCCGCAGCTCCGGCATGAGGAGCCGCCAGTTGCGGAACGGGTGCGCCAGCTCGTAGAGCAGGTGGTCCAGGGCCTTCTGGATGCCGCGGAAGGGGGCGACGATCTCCCGGAGCACCAGGAGCTCCGGGTCGATGGTCACCCCGGTGACGGCGGTCTCGAGAAGGTTGGCCCGGAGGGCGTCGGAGTCGATCTCAGGGGCAGCAGGCTCGGGTCGCATGGCAGAATGAAGGCCGGCCCGACCGCCCACAACGGCGGTCGGGCCGGCAGAAGGGGCGTCGAGCTCACACCACCCTGGCGCGGTCCATATGCAAGATGAGGTCAAGAACCCGGTTGGAGTAGCCCCATTCGTTGTCGTACCAGGCCATCACCTTGACCAGGGTGCCCAGGACCTTGGTGGAGTCGGCGTCCACCACCGACGAGTGGGGGTCGCCCTGGAAATCGATGGAGACCAGAGGCTTCTCGGAGAAGCCCAGGTAGCGGTTGGCCGCGGCCTTCAGGGCGCCGTTGACCTCCGGCACCGTGGTCTCCTTTTCCACCTCCATGACCGCATCCACCAGGGAGACGTTGGGGGTGGGCACCCGCACCGCCAGGCCGTCGAACCTGCCCTTGAGCTCGGGAATGACCAGGGAGACGGCGGCGGCGGCACCGGTCTTGGTGGGGATCATGGACAGGGCCGCGGCCCGGGCCCGGCGCAGATCCTTGTGCGGGAAGTCCAGGATGCGCTGGTCGTTGGTGTAGGCATGCACGGTGGTCATGAGCCCGCGCCGGATGCCGAAGTTGTCCAGGATCACCCGGGCGAGGGGTGCCAGGCAGTTGGTGGTGCACGAGGCGTTGGAGACGATGTGGTGGCTTACCGGGTCATACTCGTCCTCGTTGACCCCCATCACGATGGTCTTGACCTCGCCCTTGGCCGGAGCGCTGATCACGACCTTTCTGGCCCCGGCCTCCAGGTGGGCCTTGGCGGTGGCGGCATCGGTGAAGCGGCCGGTGGCCTCCACCACGTACTCGACGCCCAGGCTCCCCCAGGGGATGGCAGCCGGCTCCTTCTGGTTGGAGACCGCGATGTGACGGCCGTCCACCACCAGGCCCCGGTCGTCGCTCTCCACCGTCCGCCGGAAGATGCCCATCACCGAGTCGTATTGGAGCAGATGGGCCAGGGTGGCGTTGTCGGTGAGGTCGTTGATGGCCACCACCTCGCAACCGCTGAAGGCCTGGTCGGTGTCGATGGCCCGCAGGATGTTGCGGCCGATGCGGCCGAAGCCGTTGATGCCGATCCGGATGGTCATGATGCTCTCCCTCCTGGAGATTCCAAAGGATAGAATGGCTCAGAGCGCGGCAGGCCCCACCGGACCGGTGGCGGCCGCCGCCGGCAGCCCTTGTATCGTAGCCCAGAATGCGGCGGTTTGTTAAGCGCTGGCGACAACCAGGCAGGCTGGCGGGATCAGGGGGCAGGGATCGCCGGCTGCACCAGGGAGCCCAGCTCGAACAGCCGGCGCCGGGCTTCCTCGCACTCCGGGGCTGCGGCCAGCGCTCCCCGGTACCAGCCGAGGGCCTCCTCGTACCAGTGGCCGCGGCGGTAGCTGTCGGCGGCGATGAGATAGGCCTGTTCGATGCCCGCCGGGAACAGGTCGGCCAGGATGGCAGTCAGGGACTCCCCCCAGAGCGCTTCCACGGCCTCGCGGTTTTCGAGCAGGAAGCGGATCACCAGCGGGTTGTCGGCCAGGGAGGGCAGCAGGGCGCGCAAGAGGTAGGAGGCGCGGCCGAAGAGTCGGCCCAGGAGGTCCATCTGCTGGTCAAGCTCCAGGCCGGTGCGGTGCAAGAGCTCCCGGCACTCCACCGGCGACAGCAGGCCGGCGGCCGAGGCCACCAGGGCGTCCATCTTCGGGCCGTACACCTCCACCATATAGAGGTTCTCCTTGAGCTTCATGGCCTCGTGAAAGATGCTGCCCAGGAGCCAGTCCAGCAGGCTGGCCGGGCTGTCCGCCTCCGCCCCCGGCTGCCGCCACAGCTGGTGGCCCAGATCCTTGAGCACCCACAACGGGCCCTTGCGTCCCTCACGGCCGACCCAGGCCGCCAGCTCGGCAAAGGCCAGCGCACCATCGGTCCGGAAGACTTGGTAAAGGCGATCGAAGCGCCCCTTGGCGCGGACAAAGCCCTGAACCAGATTGCGGACGAAGAAATGGTGGCGCTCCCGAAGCCAGGGATTGGCCGGGGCGGCAACGGCATGCGCAGGCGAGATCGGGTAAAGAGGAAGAGATGGGCTCATGAAGCACCTTGAGCCGGAAAGCGGAGGCTTTCCGGCTCAAGGCAATGTAACCGCGCGCGGGGCCGATGTCAAAGCGGCTGGTGCCGGTCTAGTTCTTGGTGGTGTGGCATCTGAAGCAGCCGTGGGTTCTGCCGCTGTCGATGGCCATGTCGCTGTATTCCCAGCGCAGCATGTCCTTATGGGGGCTGGCATGGGCGCGGTGGCACGACAGACACATCACCTTGTCCTCGCCCGGGGTGACGGCCTGGGACGGTCCGGCGGCCGAGCTCAAGGTAGTGTGGTCCTTGCGCGCCACCGGGACAGCAGGATCGTAGGTCGTGTAGCCAGCGTATTCACCGTCGGCACGCAGGGTCACCCCCGCCGGGTGGCGCAGCCAGGGGCTGGTCGTACCGTTGGGCGAGCCGCCCGCTGGCCAGGAGTGGAAGTCGATGTGGCAGCCGGAGCAGAAGTCGCTGATGCCCTCGGGCCTGCCGCCATAAGCGCCGGGCGCAAAGGGCTTCGGGTTGTCCTGGTATTCGTTGTGGCTGGCGGCCGCGGGCGCGAATTCCCAGTCCGGGTCCTCGATGCCAGCGACCCCGGGGTTGTTGTGGGGCGGGATGTCCCAGAAATTGGCGCCGGCCTTGTTGAGAAACCGGTAGCCGCCGCCGGATTCGTCCACGTACTTGGCGCCGCCGGCCAGGACCAGCTGGCGGTCATTGGCGTGATGGGCCGGGTTGTGGCAGCCGATGCAGCCGTTGCCGATGACCGGGTTGAACAGCGGCGTGGGTCCGGGGCCGTAACGGATGGAGGCGAGGGAGAAGTGGCAGCCCTCGAAGCCGCAGCCGTAAACGGTGTTGCCCGGCGCCTGGGTCAGATGCGAATCTTCGCTGCGCACGTTGTGGCCGAACTCATCGCCCCGGTTTTCCACGTAGAAGAAGTTGCCCGCCGCCAGAGGGTGCGACGGCTCCACCGTGTTGTAGACGATGGGAATGCGGGTGCTGCCCACGTTCACGATGGTGTCGGTTCCGGCCGAGGAATGGCAGCCGATGCAGGCGTTGACGAGCAGGTTCACCACCTGGTAGTTGTCCACATCGCCGGGATCGAAGGCCACATCCCCGCGGTCGCTGACCGGCTGCGCGTTCTGGGAATTGTGCATGGTGTGGCAGTTGCTGCACACCCCGGACACCTGGGCTTGCGCCGGACCACACAGCAGCCACACCGCCCCGGCGATGGCCAACGCGCTTTTCCTCTTCATACCTGCCACCTCGCACGGTCACCCCACCACGGAATGCCTTGGCCCATGACACCTGCCGGCGTGGCCGGCAAAAGGAGATGCGCAAAAACCTGTCAACGGGGATTGACACAAGGCACCATTTTTGT
>JBFMBH010000021.1 GCA_040755095.1 Thermodesulfobacteriota bacterium | reverse complement strand
CACCTGGCACGGGGCCGCCGTCGTCTTTTGGCGCCTTGTGGTCTTCAAGAAACATTGGCCACCAGAGCGGGTTTTCGGCGTTCTATCCATTCGGGTGCGCCCCCATGGCAACCCACAGGTCCTATGACTCCCATGACTCCCATGGATCCATGGGACTTATGGGACCTCTAGGACTTATGGGAAGCCACCAGAGCGGACTTCCGGCGTTTCACCCATTCGGCTGCGCCCCGCGCAATCCTGGCTGGCATGCCCCTTGCTTCGGAGGGGGGCAAAGGCCGGCAGCCCCTGCTGCTGGCCAATTCCCCCGTAAGGAGCCTGGCGTGGAGACCTCAAGCCTTTCCCTGTTTCTCATGACGCTGCCGGCGGCCGAGCCGGGCCAGAATCCGGCCCCTGACCCGGGCGGCAGCTCTTTTGCGGCGGTGCTGCAAGGCCTGTTGCCGGCGGCAGGGGAGGGCGGCGGCCTGGCCGCCGGCACCGGAGGCCAGGAAGAGGCGCCGGCCGGTGCCGCCTGGCCCCAGGAAGGAGACGAGGGGCCGAGCCCGGACCCGGAGCAGGCGGCCCTGGCCGCCGCTCTGGCCGGGGGCCCGGTGCTGCCAGCGGTGCTGCCGGAGGCGTTGGCCGCCGGAGCCGCGGCGGCCGGGACCATCCGGTCAGCCCTGCCGGGGGCCGAGCCGGCCGATCCCGCGGCCCCTGGGACGCCGGCGCTCCCGGCCTGGCTTCCCCCGGGGCTTCCGGAGCAGGAGCGCCAGGGCCAGCCCGGTGTCGCCGCAACCGTTTCAGGATCCGAGCCGGGATCTGCGGCCGTGGCGGCCGAGACCACCGCCACCGTCCCGGCCGCTGGCTCCTCGAAGAGCAAGGCGACACCTGGCCAGCCGGCTGTTCCCGGCTTTCTGGCCGGGCTCAGCGACGAGATGGCCGACCTGGTGGCCCATTTCCGGGAGCAGCTTCTGGCCGGCGAGGCCGACTGGCTGCTGCCCCCCGGTCAGGCCGCGGCGGCCGGCGACGGCGCGGCCTGGGGCCTCGGGCTGGCGCAACGGCAGGTGGCGCTGCAACAGCTGGCCGCGCGGCTGCCGGCCGGCAGCCCGCTGGCAGAGCCGCTCCTGGCCCTCACCGCCCGGCTGCTGCCGCCCCAGGCGCAAGCCGCTGGCAGCGGGGTCGACCTGCCCAGCCTGGTGGGGGTGACGCCCGGCAGCCCGGAGCAGGGCGCCGCGGCCCCGGCCCCCCTCCCGGCGGCAGCGGCTGAAACCCCGCCGCCGGCCGCGCTCCCCGCGGCGGCCCTTGCCGGCAGCGGCCTGGTGGATGCCATCGTCGGGCAGTTTGTGCAGCAGCTGGACGCCGCCCAGCCAAGTCCCGGGGTCTGGACCGTGAAGATCCAGGACCAGGCCCTGGTGACGCAGCTGGCCCAGGATGCCGGGCTGCCCGCCGCCGCGGCCCAGGCCCTGGCCGCCCGGCTGACCGCGGCGGGCGGCCGCCTGCCGGTGGCGAAGCTTTTGGCCGGACTGCGGCAGGCCCTGGCCGTCCATGGGCCGGAGCGGCCGGTGCTGGGACTGGAGGCCGAGCTGCCCCTTCTGGAAGGCATCCTGCAGCGGCTGGGGGTCGAGGCGCCGGCCCTGGCCGAGCTGGCCCAGGAGGCCAGCCTGGGGGACGGCCATGTGGACCTCCTGCGCTGGAGCCGGGGCCTGGCACCGCTTCTGGCCGAGGTGGCCAGGCGAGAGCAGCCGGCCGCGGATCCGGCACTGCCGCCCCAGCCCGGTGCCCCGGAGACGGCCGGCCCAGCCCCCTTGACCCTCAGCCGGGGCGAGACGGCGGCCCTGGTGGAGGTCCTGGAGCGCCTGGGCATGCCCGCCGGTCAAGGCCGGCTGCTCATGCCGGAGACCGTGACCGGCGAGCCTATGGCCCTGGACGGCACCCGGCTGGACGCCCTGGTGCGCTCGGCCCTGGCCGCGGCGGACAGCGTCCGGCCCCAGGCCGATCCCCAGGCCGTGGTGGCGGATCTGGCGGTGCTGGCTGCCGGCACCGAGCTCGATCCCCTGGCCCCCAGTTGGCGGCCCCTGGTGCAGGAGACCCGGCAGGCGGTCCTCGACACGGTCCAGGAGCTGGCCACCGGCGAGTCGGCCCAGCGTTCCGCCACCGCGCCTCCGGGCCAGCCGGGACCCGCCACCGCGCCGGTGCCGGCGGCAGGGACGCCCCCGGACAGCCCCACCCCTCCGCCAGCCCAAGGCAAGTCCCTGCCACCTGCGACCGCTGCGGCAGCAGCCGACCAGCCGGCCGCGATTCTGCAAGACTCTGCCGATCCCGCCATCGAGCCTCGGCCGCGGCCGGCCGCCCCCACCGCCGTGGCCGTGGACAGTGGCGAGGCCCCGGCCCAGCCGGCAAGCCCGGAGCCCCAGCCCGGTCCAGCGGCCGAGGCGGCCCGGCCGGCCACGCCCCGCACCGCCTTGGCCCTGGCCCAGGTGGAGCGGGTGGCCGAGCAGATCAGAAGCGGTCTGGCCCGGGCCATCCACGGCCAGGAGCACCGGCTGGTCCTGAAGCTGGTGCCGGCGGAGCTGGGGGAGGTGCGCATCGACGTCGCGGTGCAGGACGACCATGTCCGCATCGCCTTCGGCCTCGAGAGCACCCGGGTGAAAGAGATCATCGACGCCAGCCTGGGCCAGTTCAAGGAGCATCTCGCCCAGCAGGGCCTGGTGCTGGACGAGTGCACCGCCTTCGTCAGCCAGGACCAGGGCAAGGCGGCCGGCGACAGGCTGCCCGGCCGCCGGCCGAAGCGGGCCGGCCGCGCCCGGGCCGCTGCCGCGGAGCCGGTCCCGCCCCAACCTTTGCGACCCTATGGCCAGAAGTCCGGGGCCATCTCGGTTCTGGTCTAGCCGCCGGACGAGGAGAGCGCCATGAACATCAGCAACGCCGCCACCACCACCGCTGCCAGCTCAAGCTCCGGCACTAGCCGCAAGCAGGTCCTGGGGCAGCAGGATTTCCTGAAGCTCTTCATCGCCCAGATCCAGTACCAGGATCCCTTGAAGCCCATGGACACTTACGAGATGGCGGCGCAGATGGCCAACTTCACCAACATCGAGTCCCTGCAGAGCATCGACCGGACCTTGAAAGACCTCAAGACCTACCAGACCTCCCAGAACAACCTGCAGCTCCTCTCCCTCCTGGACGCCACCGTGCAGGCGGAAGGCAGCCTTCTGGCCGTCTACCAGGGCGAGGTCCAGCCCACGGAGATCATCCTGGAGGAGGGGACGGATTCGTGCGTGGTGGAGATCCGGGACGCTGCCGGCGGCATGGTCCGCTCCCTGGATCTGGGGCCGCTCCCCGCCGGCCGGCACCAGCTGGCCTGGGATGGCAAGGACGGCGCAGGCCGGGAGCTGCCGGATGGCCCCTACACGTATCAGGTGCAGGCCAGAGACGGCGTTGGCCTGCCGGTGGCAGCGCAAGCCAGCATCACCGGCCGGGTGACCGGCCTGGAATTCGCGGAGGACGGGGCGCGCCTGACGGTGGACGGCGCCATCCCCCTGGCTGCCAGCGAGATCATCAAGGTTATGTGACCGGCACGGTCTTTCATCAATCCCATGCATCCCAGTATTCCCATCACTCCCATTTCTCCCCAAGCCCTCGTGCGGAGGTAAGCCATGGCCATCACCAGCTCCCTGTACAGCAGCATCAGCGGTCTCAACGTCATGGGCGAGGCCATGAGCGTGATCGGTGACAACGTTGCCAACGTCAACACCGTGGCCTTCAAGAGCAGCCGCTCCACCTTCCAGGACGTCCTCGCCCAGACGGTGGCCACGGCCAGCGGCGCCTCCCAGGTGGGCCGCGGCGTGACCCTGTCCACCATCGACGGCCTCTTCTCCCAGGGCTCCTTCGAGACCTCCTCCCAGCCCACCGACATGGGCATCGGCGGCCAGGGCTTCTTCATCCTCCGGGAGCCGGGCAGCGCCGACAACCTGGTGTTCAGCCGGGCCGGCGAGTTCCGCTTCGATGCCGAGGGCAACCTCATCAACTCCTCCGGCTACTTTATCCAGGGCTGGGCCATCGATTCCACCACCGAGCAGCGGTCCGGCACCCGGGACGACATCACCATCGGCAAGAGCACCCAGCCGGTGGCCACCGACGCCGTGGAGGTGATCGTCAATCTGGATGCCCGGCTCAACAACGAGGACAACGAGATCCGGCTGTTCGACGCCTGGGACGGCCGCCGGGCCGCCGCCGCCTCGCCAACCCCGCCCATTGACCCCACCAACTACGAGTACACCAGCGCCATCAAGGTCTACGACGAGCAGGGCGACAGCCACGACCTCACCATCTACTTCGATCGCACCACCGAGGACAACCAGTGGGAGTTCCTGGTCACCTGCGAGCCCAGCGAGGACCATCGCCAGCTCACCGCCGAGGAAAGCGTCATCTTCGACGGCGCCACCGAGCTGGACTATGTCCTGCACAAGGGCGCCGGCGCCCTCCTCTATGGCGTGATCGACTTCACCACCTCCGGCGACATCGACACCATCGCTGCCTACAACGTGCCGGCGGACGCGGTGGTGGACCCGGCCCTCAATGACAACCGCGTCGCCCTCGCCGCCTCGGACAGCTATTTCCAGTTCCCAGCCAACTTCACCGGCGCTGATGACAATCTGTCCGTGGAGCTGTCCTTCGGCGCCACCTTCAGCGGCTCGGCCACCGCGCAAGCCCAGATCCTGGTCTCGGACGGCGGCGGCTTCGCCGACTCCAACGGCACCACCTATCTCACCGAGGAGACCTTGTGGGGCTCGGTCTACGATCGGAACGGCAACCGCATGCGCCAGGGCGACACCTTCATATTGGAAGGCTACGACCGGGATGGCTTGCAGGTCACCCCTCTGGTCTATGTCGTGGATGCCAGCACAAAGGTGTCCGACTTCCTGACCCAGATCGACAACACCTTCGGCTGCATCTCCTCCATCGACACCCAGGGGCGTTTGCGGATCGCCGACGCCACCGGTGGCGACTCCGGCATGTACGTCACCTCCTTTGCCACCATAACCGCCAACGATGCCACGCCCTTCGGCAGCCGGCGGACAGTGACCGGCAACTGGTCCATCAGCGACAGCGGCGCCACCCTGAACGGCACCACCCCCATCACCACCGCCACCACCCTGCTCACCGACATGCGGGACAGCACCAATTCTCCGGTAGAGGCGAATGACACCTTTGCCTTTACGGGCACCGCCATCGACGGCAACCCCGTGACCGACACCTTCACGGTGGGGCTGGACAATGACGCCGACGGCACCAACGATACCACCATCCAGGACCTCCTGGACTGGCTGGCCGATCTTTATGCCGATGGCGCTGTGGACGGCAGCGCCGCCGGCGTCACCACCGTCTTGGACAGCAATGGTCAGATCCGGATCATTGACGAAACCAACAGCGGCAATCTTGCCGTCAGCCTGGTGTTTACAGACATCAGTGGCGGTGGCACCTCCAGCCCCTTCGGCGATTTCAGCCTCCAGAACTCGGTGGACACCGACATCAACATCACCACCTCCAAACAGAAGATCTTCTCCCGGGGCCAGGCCTTCAGCACCAACTCCGGGGCGCCGCCGGTGATCACCCCCATCACCCAGCTCAGCGAGGTCTACGATGTCAATAGCCTCTCGCTCCGGGACGGCGACCAGATCATCTTCACCGGTACCATGGGCGATGGCACGCCGGTGAATGCCGAGAGCTTCATTGTGGTCAACGCCTCCACCCAGACCGTGCAGGACCTCCTGGACCGGGTAGAAGAGATTTTTAACTGCAATGCCGAGATCGATCAGGCCGGCCGGCTGGTGCTCACCGACCGGGTGGCGGACACCGCGACCCGATCCAGCCAGCTGGCCATCGGCTCCATCACGTACCAGAATGCTTCGGGGCTGGGCCCGGGGGCTGCGCCGGGCGGGGATCCCGCCCTGTCCCAGATCTTCGGCGCCGACGGCTTGGACTTTGCCACCATCCTGGCGGACATCGGCTACGAGGACGGCAGCCGCCAGGGGGATGTGGTCTACACCTCCTTCGAGAGCGCGGCCCTGACCACCACCCAGTTCGCCAATTCCTCCACCACCATCTTCCAGGACCAGGACGGCTTTGCCGCCGGCTTCCTGCAGTCGGTGTCCGTGGATACCAAGGGCGTCATTACCGGCCACTACTCCAACGGCCAGGTGCTCAAGAAGGCCCAGGTCACCCTGGCCTCCTTCAACAATATTGCCGGCCTCTTCAAGCAGGGCGGCAACACCTTCATCGAGACCACCGAGTCCGGGCCGCCCACCGAGGGCCCGCCAGGGGAGAACGGCCTGGGCTCCATCTCCCCCAACTCCCTGGAGCAGTCCAACGTCGACCTGGGCGCCGAGTTCGTGCGGATGATCACCGTCCAGCGCGGCTTTCAGGCCAACGCCCGGGTGATCACCACCACCGACGAGATGATCACCGAGCTCATCCAGCTCAAGCGGTAGACACCGCTGATGCCGGCGAGCCATAACGGCAACACGCCTCCCGGTCCCGCGTCCGTGTCGTAGGGGCAGCCCCCCGTGGCTGCCCCTACAGTTGAGGTGCCGTTCCGGGTGCGATTCCCTGCGGTGCGCCCAACGCTTACCACTCTATAAACCTGCCCCCAGGCCCTGGCCGTGTCCTGCCGCGCAGGAATGGTTCCTGCCCGAAGGGACGCGGCCTTCCGGGAAGCCGGCTCACAGTCCCTCTGCATGATCATTGCGGCAGTAAGCCATCCGGGCATGGCCCCCTCCTGGCCGGCTGCCGTGGCTCAGCCCCCCTCCACCTGCCATCCTCTCCTGCCGGCGTCAGGCCCTCCCGGTCATTCCTGCTAACTGTTTGTTGTGGTGTTGTTTTCTGTAACATGGCCCGGCCATGGCACGGCTTGTGCTTTGAGCTTTGATACCGGTTCCTTGTCCAGCGAACGGATCTCGCGGCAAGGCGATACCGGTGCGGGCACGGCACGGGGGTCGACAGGCCGGCCAGGCGGCCGGCCGTTGGCGAGGTGCTGTGCCAAGGCAGACGAGCACAATGGCGGGGAGGTGGTGCCTGGGATGCGCCCCGGGGGCCGCGGCAACAACCACCTGGAAAAGGAGAGATGCCATGAGAAAAAGAAAGATGAGGAAGGCCGTGAACGGGGCACCGGGCAGGGGCTGGGTTTTGCTCTTGACCGCAGTCGCTGCCTGGTGCTGGTCCGCCAGCGCGGAAGCGGCCCGTTTCCGGCTTGATGTCGTGGACGAGAACGGCAGCCCGGTCTCCGGCTTCAAGTGGCTGCTGCAGGAGGACGTCACCTATTCCTCCACCCCGGGGGTCCGGGATCCCAACAGCCTGGCCCTGGGCTTTCACAAGAGCAACATCCCGCTGGCCCGGGCCGGCACCGGCCAGGGCCTGACCGGCAGCGCCACCGGCTCCAGCGTCGTCATCAACAACGTGCCGGGCACTGCCGCAAGCCCCAGGCGCTATTTCGTCTCTGTCCTGCCCCACGCCGGTCACGCCATGAGCGGGGCGCCGGTCGTGATCGACGAGACCGGGCTGCAGAGCGAGTCGGTGCAGGTGGTCGTCCATTCCCACCCGATTCCCACCGCCCAGATCTCGATCTTTCTCTTCGAGGACAACTACTCCCTGAACGGCGCCCCGGATCTGCCCGTCGAGCGGGGCCTGGGCGGCCCGGCCCATCCCTTTTCCGTGATCCTGGAGGAGCCCGGCGGCCAGTACGGGATGGCGGGCGGTCCGGTGCGGCAGGATGCCTTCGGCAACCCTTTGGGCACCGGCTACAACGCCGACGGCACGGCCATGACGGACGCCGATGGCCGCTTCCTGCGGGAGGACGGCACCGTCGCCGACGGCAGCCTTTATCCCAATGCCGGCGGGGTGCTGGTGGTCAAGAACCTGGCCCCTGGCAAGTACGGCATCGTCGTATCCCCGCCTGCCGGCCAGGGCTGGATCCAGACATCGACCATCGAGGGCACGCCGGTCATCGATGCCTGGGTGAAGGCCAACGAGCCGTCCTTCTTCCAGGAGCTCGGCCCCCCCGGCCACCACGTGTTCGTGGGCTTTGTCAAGGCCTTCGACTGCTTTGCCAACCCCACCGATCCCAACTGCCTGGACCCCAACGGCCTGCCCCTGGTCACCCCCGGCGCCCCGGGCACGACCCTGGCGGGCCAGGTGGTCAACGACCATCTGTCGCGACCGCCGGACTATACCTTCTACAACGGCGACCCCATGTCGGCCTGCCGCATCGGCATCAACCAGGGCGCGGCCGGCGGCCAGGCGATCTATTCCGGGGCCTGCGACGCCAACAGCGGCTTTGCCATCAACAACATGCCGCCCGGCAGCTACCAGCTGGTGGTCTTTGACGACAACCTGGACATCGTCATCGCCACCCTGGGGGTGACGGTCAAGGCCGACGGCACCTGCAACACCTTCGACGGCGACTGCGACCTGGGCGAGGTGCCGGTGTTCAACTGGTTCGCCAAGCTCGAGACCTCGGTCTTCTTTGATACGGATCAGGACGGGTTCCACGACGCCAACGAGGGCAACCTGGGCGCCGATCAGGCGGCGGTCAATCTCCGCTGGCGGGACGGCCGCATCTACCAGTCTATGCCCATCGATGGCGAGGGCGCGGCACCCTTCGAAGAGGTCTTCCCCTTCTTCCACTGGCTGGTGGGCGAGGTGAGCTTCACCAACCTCAAGGCCACCGGTGCCACCTTCACCGTGGACGCCGGCGGCCCGGTGGCCCTGGGCCAGGCCCTGAACCCCCAGCCCCAGACCTGCACCGCCGAGGACGTGGCGGCCGGCACCGACGGCTGCGCCGGGGTGGGGGCACCGCGGATCAACCCCAACACCGGCGACAACCTCTCCCGCACCGAGCAGGGGCCGGTCCTCACCCAGGCCTTCCAGGGCTTCCTGGGCCAGACCAGTGTCATGGAGTTCGGCAAGGCCGCCTACACCGGTACCGAGAACGGCGGCATCACCGGTATCGTCTTCTACGCCACCACCCGGGCCGAGGAGGACCCCCGCAATGCGGTGGGCGAGCCCTGGGAGCCGGGCATCCCCCGGGTCCAGGTCAACCTCTACCAGGATGCCGACATGAACGGCCAGATCGATGATGTGAGCGGCAGCGGCACCATCGAGCTGGCGGACGTGGACAACTACCCGTTCCACCGGACCGGCCGGCGGTTTCCCCAGGCGGAAGACCTGGACCGCAACGGCAACAGCGTCTTCGATCTGGGCGACGCCCTGCGCACCACGGTGACCGACAGCTGGGACGATGCGGTGCCTACCGGCTGCCAGGGTGACACCTTTGTCTTCGACGGCCAGCCCAAGGACTGCTTCGACGGCCTCCGGAATTTCAACCAGCTGCGGGGCGGCGTCTTCGATGGCGGCTATGCCTTCGGCCTGGACGGCGATCCCTTGGCCCCCGGCGTCTACATCGTCGAAACAGTGCCGCCGCCGGGGTTCAAGCTCGTCAAGGAGGAGGACAAGAACGTCGACTTCGGCGACGAGTACACCCCCAGCCTCCTCCTGCTGCCGGCGGTCTGCGCCGGCGACCTCCGGGATGTGCCCCCGTACCTGAGCTTTGCCACCGCCAACAGCGACGGCCATCTGCCCCTTCTGCCAGGAGCGGATCCGGCAGCAAGCGCCGCGCCCTTTGCCGGCGACCAGGTCCCCGGCTCCGGGGACGAGCGGCCGTTGTGCGACCGGCGCCAGGTGCGCCTGGCGGCCCGGCAGAATGCCGCGGCCGACTTCTTCCTCTTCACTGACGTGCCCATCGCGGCCCACGTGGTGGGGGGCATCCTGAACGACCTTTCGAACGAGTTCGATCCCAACTCGCCGAACTTCGGCGAGAAGTATGCGCCACCCTGGCTGCCGGTCTCCTTCCGGGACTGGACCGGCCGGGAGATCACCCGGGTCTACGCCGACGAGTGGGGCAAGTTCAACGCCGTGCTGCCCTCCACCTACTCGGTCAACCTGCCCATGCCCTCCGGCGTGTCGCCCAACATGCTCACTGCATGCATGAACGACGCCGGCCCGGTCGCCAACCCGGCCTACCACCCGGTGGACAACCCCAACGTGCCGCAGACGGTGCTGGATCCGCACTTCAACCCGCACTACAGCCAGTTCTGCTACACCTTCCAGTACATGCCCGGTGCCACCACCTATCTCGATACCCCGGTGCTGCCGGTGGCGGCCTTTGCCGGCCCGGGCGAGCATCTGGACTGCGCCCTGCCGGACGCCACCCCCTGGGTGGCCGAGGTCACCGCCGAAGGCAGCGTGCTCAACCCGGGCGGCGGCCCGTACGCGGCAGTGGGCGACACCATCGCCATCCGCTCCGCGGGTCTCATGCAGGTGCCGGATCCGGCCAGTCCCCTCGCCGGGGCCACGGTGCAGCGGGACTACCGGTTCGGGGATCTGGCAGGCTCGGTCACCATCGGCGGCACGCCGCTGGTCATCAGCCAGTGGACGACAGATCTCATCCGGGCCACCATCCCGGACGGGACGGCAACCGGCCAGCTCCTGGTCACGAGCAGCGCCGGTGCAACCTCACCCATCGGCGTCACCGTCACGGTGGGCGACATCAGCCCCCGGGGCGTGCACCATGTCAGCCCCAGCCTCGCGGCCGGTGCCCATCCCTTGCAGGATGCCATCGACAACGCCCAGCCAGGGGACCTCATCCTGGTCGCCCCGGGCAGCTACGACGAGCTGGTGATCATGTGGCAGCCGGTGCAGCTGCAAGGCTGGGGCGCCCTGGGCACCACCATCAACGCCCGCAAGGTGCCGGCGGAGAAGACCCAGGCCTGGCGGGACAAGATCACCTTCCTCCAGGCCGCCAACCTCATCTCCATCGTCCCCGGCCAGGAGGTCGGCGCTGTCAACCAGGCCGACAACGAGCCCCTGATGTTCCCCACCGAGGATGCCGGCATCCTGGTGGTTGGCAAGGACACCGGCAACTTCGGCCCGGATCCCCGCGCCCGCATCGATGGCCTCACCGTCACCGGCAGCGATTCCGGCGGCGGCATCACCGTCAATGGCTATGCCAAGGATCTGGAGATCAGCAACACCCGCCTGACCGGCAACTACGGCGTCTATGGCGGCGGCCTCCGGGTTGGCCATCCGACCCTCACCACCGAGGTGAACGGCGTCCTGATCCACAGCGACAGCGACAACGACAACCTTACGGCGCACCACAACCTCATCACCATGAACGGGGGCATGAACGGCGCCGGCGGCGGCATCTCCCTCTACACCGGCACCACCGGCTACCGGGTCACCGAGAACTTCGTCTGCGGCAACTTCTCCAACGGTGACGGCGGCGGCATCGGCCACCTGGGCTTAAGCGACGGCGGCGTCATCGCCCGCAACACCATCGCCTTCAACCAGAACTTCAACCAGGGCACCACCGTCAACGGCGGTGGCCTCTTCATCGGCGGCAAGCCGGGCCTGGCCGGCCCCGGCTCCCTGTCCGATGGCGCCGGCAGCTTCCTGGTGGAGGCCAACCGCATCCAGGGCAACAACGCCGGCGCCGGTGACGGCGGCGGCATCGCCCTGGCCTTTGTCAACGGCACCGACGTGGCGGCCGCCCCCACCCGGCCGGCAAGCTGGTATCGCGGCCAGCTCTACGACAACATCATCGTCAACAACGTGGCTGGCTACGCGGCCGGCGGTCTCTCCATCCAGGATGCCCTCTATGTGGACATCCTCAACAACACCATCGCCAACAACGACAGCACCGCCACGGTGGGCGCTGCCTTTTCACCCAACGATCCCAACCTCACCATTCCCCAGCCGGCGGGTGTGGTCTCCCGCCAGCACATCACCCTGACCGGGGTGCCGGATCCGGGCCTCCCGACCCGGTGGACCCTGGACTTCTCCCGGCCAGCTCTCATGAACAACATCATCTTCCATAACCGCTCCTTCTCCTGGCAGACGGTGCAGGACAACGACCCCAATACGCCGCCCTTCCAGCTGGTCCCCCAGATCCAGCCGGACGGCTCCGGCGCCCAGTACTGGGATCTCGGGATCCTGGGCACCACAGGCCGGCTCAACCCCAGGAACTGCTTCCTGACCGACAAGACCGGTAACAGCAGCCCCAGTCTGGGCAACCTGGACGAGGTGCGGGACGGCCTCAACCCCATGTTCCTGGCCGAGTATGTCAACATCGGCCGGCGGCTGACCATCCAGATGCCGGAGACGACCGTGAACATCCTCACCTCGGCGGCGGCTGACGAGGGCGGCAACTTCATCGACGTCCGCTACGGCCCCCTGACCCTGGCCGGCGACTACCACATCGGCCCGGCCTCGCCGGCGATCAACGCGGCGGACACGGCCCGGGTCAACAGCATCGCCGCCCTGGCCGACGACTTCGACGGCCAGCCCCGGCCAGACGGCGTCTCCGGCCTGGCCGACATCGGTGCCGACGAGGTCCAACCCTGAAACGGCAAGCCAGCGCGGCCGCCTGCCGGCACCCTGCGGCAGGCGGCCTCTGACCAAGGAGGCAGCATATGACAACGAGACGATCCAAAAGGACGGCGGCAGCAGCCCTCCTGTTCCTGGCCGCTGCCGTGCCATCCTGGGCTGCGGTTCTTGTCCAGTGTCCCGGTGATGTGGACGGCGACGCCATCCCGGACCCGATCATCCCGGCCGGCTATCCCAACGCCGGCCAGCCCAACCCCGAATACCGGCAGGACGTGGGCTGCAAGCACCTGGGGGCCGGCGACGGCTTCGTCCACATGGGCGACGGTACCCTGCAGTACATGTTCGGCTTCTCCGATCTCACCGGCATTCCCGAGGCAGAGGCCCTGGCCGCCGGCCGGCTGGCCTCCGAGTGGACCGGGCCCACCATCGTTCAGGAGGAGGGCACCGAGTACTACCTCACCCTGACCAACGTCGGCATGCCCATGCGGCCGGATCTCTTCGACCCCCATTCCGTGCACTACCACGGCTTTCCGCAGACCGCCAACGTCTTCGACGGCCTGCCGGAAAGCGGCATGACCATCAACATGGGGGCGAGCCTCACCTACTACTACCAGATCGTGGACCCCGGCACCTACCTGTACCACTGCCACGTGGAGGCCACCGAGCATATGCAGATGGGCATGATCGGCAACCTCTACGTCACCCCCCGGCAGAACCGTCTGCCCAGCGGCACCAATCTGAACGGCTTCATCCACAAGACCGGCTTCAAGTACGCCTACAACGACGGCGACGGCTCGACCTTCTACGACGTGGAGGTGCCGATCCAGCTGGTCGGGTTTGATCAGAACTTCCATGACCAGCACATCGCTGTCCAGCCTCTGCCCTTTGCGGACATGCGGGACACCTTCTTCATGATCAACGGCCGCGGCTATCCGGATACCGTCAACCCGGGGCCGCTCCTGCCGCCGCCTCCCGAGACCGGCCTGCCGGCAGACCACTCGGTGCAGCCGGTGTCCGCGGCCATCACCGCCACCAGGGGGCAGCGGATCCTGCTCCGGATGTCCAACGTTGCGGTTACCACCGTCAACACCGTGTCGGTCCTGGGCATCCCCATGCGGGTGGTGGGCAAGGACGCCAAGCTCCTGCGGGCGGCTGACGGCACCGACCTCTCCTACGAGACCACGTCCGTCACCATGGGCGGCGGCGAAACGTTTGACGTCATCCTGGATACCGCCCAGGTGGCAGCCGGCACCTATTTTCTCTACGCGACCAATTATCAGTATCTCAGCAACAACAAGGACGATTACGGCGGCATGATGACCGAGATCGTCGTCAACAACTGAGGAGGCCCGGCCATGAGACATGTTTGCGCAGGAGTCGCACGACACGGCACCATCCTGGCGGTGGCGCTCCTCTTCGGCCTTCTGGCCGAGGCAACAGCCGCCATCGACGGGGTGACCGGCGCCAGCCCCAATCCCCAGTTCACCTTCACGGCCCGGGCCGACTACCTGAGCACCGCCGAGGGCGGCAGCTACCTCTTCTGGGGCTATGCCCTGGATGGCGGCCGGGCCCAGTATCCGGGGCCGACGCTCATCCTCAACCAGGGCGACACGGTCACCATCACCTTGCACAACACCCTGGACGAGCCGGTGTCCCTGGTGTTTCCCGGCCAGACCGGGGTGGTGGCCACGGGCGGAGCGCCGGGCCCCCTGGCCGTCGAGGCGCCGGTGGGCGGCAGCGTCGCCTACACCTTCACCGCCAGCCAGCCGGGGACCTACATCTACCAGAGCGGCTCCCATCCGGAGCTGCAGCTGGAAATGGGCCTCTTCGGGGTCATCGTCGTGCGGCCGGCCACAAGCCCGAAGCAGGCGTACAACCATCCCGACACCCGCTTCGACCACGAGTATCTCTTCCTGCTCACCGGGATTGATCCCACGGTTCACGACTACGTGGCCTTCGGGGTCCAACAATTGATCGACAACACCGCGCACCGTCCCGTCTACTGGCTCATCAACGGCCGGACGGCGCCGGACGATCTGTCGCCGGCGGGCGCCGCCTGGCTGCCGACCCAGCCCTACAACTGCCTGCCCATGATGCACCCGGGCGAGCGGCTGCTCATGCGGGTGGTGAACCTGGGCCGGGAGATCCATCCCCTCCACCACCACGGTAACCACGCCCGGATCATCGCCCGGGACGGCCGGATGCTGGCCAGCACCCCGGGCAGTGGTCCGGATCTCGGCACCGAAGGGTTTACCATCCTCAGCATTCCCGGCCAGACGGTGGACGCCATCTTCCAGTGGACCGGCAAGGACATGGGCTGGGACATCTACGGCAGCTCCCTGACAGATCCTGCCCTGGCCCACACCTGCAGCTCGGTCACCTGTCCGGACGCCAACAACGACGGGCGCGACGACGGCACCGGCGAGGCCTGCTACGACGACACCACCCACGAGTACTGCCCGGATCACGACAAGCCCATTCCGGTGCTGCTGCCGGAGAAGCAGGACGTGACCTTCGGGGCCTGGTGGAGCGGCAGCCCCTACCTGGGCCAACTGGGGGGCCTGCCGCCCGGGGAGGGTGGTCTCAACCCCTTCGGCGCCTTCAACTTCATGTGGCACTCCCACACCGAGAAGGAGCTGACCAACAACAACATCTTTCCGGGCGGCATGCTGACCATCCTGTACATCCTGCCCCCGAACGTGCCGGTTCCCTGACGAGGTTGCGAAAAGGAGGACAGAATGAGACAGAAAAGGATTGTCAGCGCAGCGCGGCGCCTGGGCCTGTTGGCCGCGGCATGGTCGCTGGCCTTGGCCGCCACCCCGGCCCTGGCCGCCGACTACTACCTGTGCGCCCAGGAATTCGTCAACGCCATGCCGGACAGCGTTTCCATCACCATGTGGGGGTTTGCCAGCGACGACGACAACGACCTTGCCAACGGCTGCGGCACCGGGCAGCCCGCTGTCCCGGGTCCGCTGCTGTCGGTAGCCCCCGGCGACCCGGTGCTCAACATCCACCTGCGCAATGAGCTGGCAGCGGAGCCGGTCTCCATCGTCATTCCCGGCCAGACGGCGGCCATGACGCCGGTCTTCTTCACCGACGACCAGGGCCGCCGGCGGGTGCATTCCTTCACCCAGGAGACCCCGGAAAACGGCGCCGGCGTCGTCACCTACACCTTTGGCAGCCTGGCGCAGCCCTTCCGGCCGGGCAGCTTCGTCTACCACAGCGGCACCCATCCCCAGGTCCAGGTGCAGATGGGTCTTTATGGCAGTGCGGTCAAGGACGCGGCGCCGGGGGAGATCTACCCGGGTGTGCCCTACGATGCCCAGGTGAGCCTTTTCTACAGCGAGATCGACCCGGCCCTGCACGAGGCGGTGGCGAATGGCACCTACGGCACCCCGCCCATGACCAGCACCATCGACTACCGGCCGGGCTATTTCCTGGTCAACGGCGAGCCGCAGCAGGCCGGCACCGCCCCGCTGGCGGCGGGCTTTGCCGGCGGCCGCACCCTCATCCGCTTCTTCAACATGGGGCTCCTCAACCACGTGCCCCTGCTGCAGGGCGGCCATCTGCAGCTGGTGGCCGAAAACGGCAGCCCGTATCCCTTTCCCCAGGAGGCCTATTCCCTGCTCCTGCCGGCCAGCGGCACCCGGGACGCCATCTTCGTGCCAACGGCCACCGGCGATTATCCGGTGTATGACCGGATGCTGAGCCTGACCAACAGCACCGGTGCCACCGGCGGCCTGCTGTCCGTTCTGAGCGTCGCTGGCGCTCCGCCCACCGACTCGGTCACCATCCTCCGGACCCGCTATGATGTGGCCACCGATGAGCTCCGGGTGTGGGCCAACTCCACGGCCGCCCCGGACGCGATCCTGACCCTGCCCGACCACGGCGGCGCGGTTATGGACAAGTTTCCCAACAACCCCAACTTCAAGTACCGGGAGTATGTGCCCGGCGTGGGCGGCAATCCGGGCACCGTGACCGTCAATTCCGACCGTGGTGGCTCGGATACCCGGCCGGTGGAGTACACAGCGCCGCCGGTGGCCGCAGGGGACGCCTTTGCCGCCGGCGAGGGGGCGCAGGTGATCGTTCCTGCTGCCGGGGTGCTGGCCAACGACAGCCGGGGCGGCTGGTGGGCCAGCGCCACCGTGCTGGTGGCGCAGCTGGCGTCCGGCCCCTCCAGCGGCACCGTCGCCCTGGCTGCGGACGGCGGCTTCACCTACACCCACGATGGCAGTGAAACGGTGGTGGACAGCTTCTCCTACCGGGCCGTGGCCGTGAACAGCAACAACAACCGGGTGCAGGCGGTAAGCCAGCCGGCCACGGTCATCATCACCATCACCCCGGGCAACGATGCCCCGGTGGTGGTCGCGCCCCTGGCAGATGCCCAGGGCAGTGAAGGGGCCTGGCTCGAGAAGAGCGTTGCCGCCTCCTTCGCCGATCCGGAAGGGCAGGCCCTGTTCTTCTCCATGACCGGACCACCGGCGGGCAGCGGGCTGGCAATCGATGCCGCTACCGGCCTGATCAGCGGTATCCTCACCGCTGCCGACGCGGCCGCCTCCCCGTACCCCATCGCCGTGCGGGCCACCGATCCGGTGGCTGCCTTTGTGGAGGATTCCTTCCTGCTCACGGTGCAAGGCTTTTCGAACAGTGCGCCGGTGGTGGGGGACGACTATGCCCTGACCACGGTGGCCGCGCCGGTCCTGATCAACATCCTGGCCAACGACACCGACGATGGCCAGCCGGTCGTGGCCGCCAACGTCACGGCCAGCGTCCTCGGCCTGCCTCTCCGGGATGCCGGCGGACAGATCGTGACCGAGAAGGGCACCGACGGCGTGCTCTACCCGGTCAAGATCACCAAGAAGGGCGGCCAGGCCGTCTACCGTGGTGACGGCACGGTGCGCTACACCCCGGCCACCACCTTCGTGGGCTCGGATGTCTTCAAATACGTGCTCACCGATCACGACCCGGTGGCGCCGCTGACCTCGCAGCGGGCCACGGTGCGGGTATCGGTGGTGCCCTGACGCCAAACCCAAACGCCTGGCCGCACAAGGGTGCGGCCAGGCCCCGACCGAATGTCGAATATCGAGCACGGAATGTCCAACCGCCAAAAGGACCGGCAGAACTGATCTGAAACGTCCATCGCCGGTCCCGCCCTGTTGGATATTCTGCGGGTTGTCTTTGCGGGCCGCCTGCGCGGCCATCCGAGGGTGCCGTGGGACAACAGAGCCGAGTCATCGAGCTTCTTCTTGGAGAGTGGACCGGCCGGTGGCGAAGGCTGCTGGCCGGCTCGTTGTGGTGGCTGGGGGCGGCGGCCCTTCTGGTTGCCGGCTGCAGCGCCAGTCTGGACCAGGCCGCGCCGCCGCTGGTGGCCAGCCAGGCGTCCGGGGCGGCCCTGGCGGCGGACCAGGAAGGCTGGGAGGACCGGCTGGCCGCCCGGTGGGGGGTGAAGATCGAAAGCCTCCGGCTGTCCGGGGCCGGCAACGTGCTCGATTTCCGGTTCCGCGTTCTCGAGCCGGACAAGGCCGCCCCTCTTCTGGATCGCGAATTCACCGCCTCCTTGACCGACGAGAAGCGGGGCACCGTGGTCGGGGTGCCCAGCTCCCCCAAGGTGGGCCCCCTGCGGCAAACCACCCGCGGCGGCCAGCCGGAAGCCGATCGGGTCTACTTTGTCATGTTCTCGAACCCGTACCGGCTGATCAAGGCAGGCGATCCGGTCACCGTGGTCATCGGCGACTTCCGCCTGGAGCATCTGTCCGTGGAGTAGGAGGCCGGCATGAAACGTTCCCGCGCCACCTTTGCCGGAGCGCCGCTGGCCTTCTTCGCCCTGGCCTTCGGCCTGCTCCTGCCACCGGCCGCCCTGGCCGGCCGGCCAGCGGCCCGGATCGACCCGCCGCTGGCAGCAGCTATCGCCCGGGTGGCGCCGGGCACCACGGTGCCGGTCATCGTCACCATGGCCGGCCAGGTGGACTTGTCCCTGTTCAACGTTCAGGAGGACCGCCGCCGGCGCCGGGCTCGGCTCATCAAGGCGCTGCGCGACAAGGCCGCTTCCGATCAGGCCGGGGTACGGCGCCTTCTGGCAGCCAGCAAGGTGGCCGAAGCCCGCGGGCTGTGGATCATCAACAGCCTGGCCGCCGCGGTTCCCGCGGCCATGGTGGACGACCTGGCGCAGCTGCCCGGGGTTGGCGCCGTGCGTCTGGACCAGAGCCTGCCGACGCCGACGCCGGCTCCGGTTCCAGACACCGGGGGGGGCGCAGGCTGGAACCTGGCGGCGGTGGGCGCCCCCTGGCTGTGGCAGCAGGGCTTCTTCGGCCAGGGGGTGGTGGTGGCGACCCTGGACAGCGGCGTCGACCGCTTCCACCCCGATCTGGCCGCCCGATGGCGAGGCGGGACCAACAGCTGGCTCGACCCCTACGGTGAGAACCCGTTGCCCCGCGACCTCATCGGCCACGGCACCCAGGTCATGGGACTCATCGCCGGTGGCGATGCCAGTGGCCAGGCCATCGGCATGGCGCCGGGCGCCCAGTGGATGGCGGCCAAGATCTTCAACAACGCGGGCCTGGCCTTCCTGAGCGCCATCCACGCTGCCTTCCAGTGGACGCTGGATCCGGATGGCGATGCCGAGACTGATGACGCGCCGGATATCGTCAACAACTCCTGGGGGTTGACGGCCGCCTTTGGCCCATGCAGCATGGAATTCGAGCCGGACATCCGGGCGTTGCGGGCCGCGGATATCGCGGTGGTCTTTGCCGCCGGCAACGACGGTCCCCTGGCCGGCAGCATCCGCAGCCCGGCGGACAATCCCGGCAGCACCGCCGTGGGCGCCGTGGACCAGGATCTGGTGCTGGACCTGGCCAGCAGCCGGGGGCCAGCGGCCTGTGGCAGCTCCATCCAGCCCCGGCTGGTGGCGCCAGGGGCCGGCGTTCTTACCACCGACCTCACCTTCGGCGGCCTCATCCCGGACGCCTATGTGGAGGTCCATGGCACCTCCTTTGCCGCCCCGCACCTGGCCGGCGGCCTGGCCCTCCTGCGCAGCGCCCTGCCCAGCCTGGCCATGGCCACGCTGGAGGCCATCCTGCTGAAGACCGCCCAGGACCTGGGCCCGCCAGGCCCGGATCAGGGCTATGGCTACGGCCTCCTGGATGTGGCCGCCGCCTATGATCTTTTGGCCGGCGGCGCGCCCCGTCCAGCGGATCAGGACCTGGACGGTCATCCCGCCAGCCTTGATTGTGACGATCGGGATGCGGCGGTCCACCCCGGTGCCGCGGAGATCCGGCGGGATGGCATCGATCAGGACTGCAACGGCTTTGATCTCACCATCGAGGTGCTCCGGGCGGACTACGAGGCAGCCTCCGATCGGCTGGCGGTGCTGGCCGAGAGTGAGCGGGCGGACGAGGCCGGCCTGCGGCTGCTGGTCTTCCTGGACAACGGCCGCGCCCTGGAGCGGGCCATGAGCTGGAATGCGGCCCGGGGCCGCTGGCAGCGGGCTCTGACCGGTCTGGCCGGCAAGCTGGGGGCGCGTCCGGTGTCGGTCATGGTGGCCGGGGCCGAGGGATGGGTGGAAAGCGGGGTGCGCCTGGTTGGCGAGTAAATAGAGCAAGGGAGGCTTCTATGCCAGCGACGATGATGCGGCTCGTGGGGGGATTCCTGCTGCTGTCCATCCTGGTGCCGCCGTTGTCTGTGCACGGGGCGCAAGAGGCGCGCTACAAGCGCAGCGAGGAGCGGTACTCGATTCCGGACGTGACGCTCATCACCCAGGACCGGCGCCGGGTCAACCTGCGGGACTTCATCCTCAGCTCCGACAAGCCGGTGCTGCTCGATTTCATCTACGGCACCTGCACCACCATCTGTCCCGTGCTGTCCGCCGGCTTCGTCAACATGCAGCGGAGGATCAACGGCGGGGCCCAGGCGGTGCGGCTGGTCAGCATCTCCATCGATCCCGAGCACGATACCCCGGAGGTCATGGCCGAATACCTGGGCCGTTACGGCGCCAAGCCAGGCTGGGACTTTTTCACCGGCAGCCGGGAGGACATCGACAAGGTGATGCGGGCCTTCGATGCCTATGTCATCAACAAGATGAGCCACTACCCGATCACCTTTCTCCGTAAGCCAGGGGATGAGGGCTGGGTTCGGATCCATGGCCTCATCAGCACGGCCGAGCTTATGAAGGAGTACCAGGCCCTCATGGGCCAGTGACCGGCAGGGCACCCGGCCTCATCCAGGAAAGGACTCGACATGAAGCGCATCGCGATCCTTGTGGGCGTGCTCCTGGCCATCGCTACCCAGGTGGCCTCCTGGGCCGACGAGGCGGCGCCCTTGCGGAGCGTCACCGCCGAGATGGCCGCCAGATACGGCGAGATGATCTACCGGCAGGGGGTGCTGCCCAGCGGCGAGCCGGTCATGGCGGTGGTTCAGGAAGACATCCCGGTGGATGGCCGGATGTTCACCTGCGTCCATTGCCATCAGCGCTCCGGTCTGGGCTCCCTGGAAGGCACGGTCATCACCCCGCGCACCAACGGCCTGGACCTCTTCCGGCCGTGGCGCCGGACCGGCGCCTGGCGGCAGCCCGAGGACGAAGCGGCGCGGGTGAGCGGCCGCCAGGCTCTGCCGCCCCAGTACCGGGTCGCCGATCATCGGCCGGCCTACACCCTGGAGACCCTGGCCGAGGCCATCGAGCTGGGCGCCCACCCAACCGGCCGGGAGCTCAATCCGGTCATGCCCCGGTATCTGCTCGGCCAGCGGGATATGGGCTACCTCCTGGAGTACCTCAAGACCCTCTCCTCCGAGCCGGCGCCCGGGGTGGATGACACCACCCTGCGCTTCGCCACCGTGGTCACGGAGGGCGTGCCGCCGGCGGAGCGGGAGGCGATGCTGGCGGTGCTCCAGGCCCTGGTGGCGGACCACAACCGCCAGTCCCGGCATCAGGGCGAGCTGGCCGATAAGGGCCCCTTCTTCATGAGCGAGCACAACGCCTCCTTCCGCCTCTATAGCCTCGACGTCTGGGAGCTTTCCGGCGAGCCGGCCACCTGGCCGCAGCAGCTGGCGGCCTACGATGAGGCCCGGCCGGTCTTTGCCCTCCTGGGCGGCATGGCGGCCGGGGACTGGGCACCGATCCACGAGTTTTGCGAGCGGAGGAGAATCCCGTGCCTCTTTCCCCTGACCGAGCGGCCGAAGATCACGAAGACGGACTGGTACACCCTGTACTTTTCCAAGGGCTTCTACCAGGAGGGCGAGGCCGCGGCGCGGCATCTCATCCGGGACCAGGGCGAGGGGGTGCAGGTGGTCCAGATCTACCGGCAGGGGGCAGACGGGGAGCGGACCGCCGCTGGCTTCGAGGCGGCGTGGCAGGAGGTCGGCCGGCCGGCGCCGGAGAGGGTGATCCTCGGTGCCGCCGAGCCGGCGGCCCCGGCCCTGGAGCGCCTGCTCAGCCGGCAGGAGCGGCCGCAGCAGGTGCTCTACTGGCTGGGCCGGGATGACCTGGCCGGCCTGGGCGTCCTCGCAGGCGCGGCCGGATCCCCGGTGCAGGTGCTGGTGTCCGGCGGCCTGGCTGGAGAGGACTTCTCCGCCGTCCCCCCAGCGGTGTGGCCCGCTCTTCTCATCACCTATCCCTACGAGCTGCCGGCGGATCGGGGCCGCAAGGCCATGGCGGTGGCGAACTGGCTCAAGGTGCGCAAGATTCCCCCCATGAGCCCGGTCATCCAGGCCAGGATGTATTTCCTGGGCGGGATCCTGGCGGAGGCCGTGGGCTGCATGCGCAGCGACTTCTACCGGGACTATTTCCTGGAAGGCATCGACATGATGGTGGATCAGACCGCCACCATCGCGGTCTACCCCCGGTTGAGCTTCGGACCCGGCCAGCGCTATGCGTCCAAGGGCTGCTACATCGTTCGGCTGGCCGCCGGCTCCCCCCCGCAGCTGGTGCGGGCCAGCGACTGGATCACCTACTGAAGCCGCGGGCAGCGACCAGTCCCTGCTGCGGCGCACAAGGAGGCCTGTGCATGAAGAAGAGCCTGGTGGCAATCGTGGGTTGTATCGGGTTGGCCGTCCTGGCGCCGGAGGCCGGAGCAGGGCGGGCCACCTACACCGACCAGGCGCAGTTCCTGGCCGCCCTGGCTCAGCACGGCTACTTCGTGGTCCAGGAAGGGTTCGAGGACGCCGTGCCCTGGCAGCAGGTCCGGTCGGGCGGGTCCTTTGTCACCGCGCCGGCCATGACCAGCCAGGGGGTGATCTGGTCGTCCTGTTACCCGGGTGGCGCCATCACCACCGGCCGCGGGGCAGCGGTGGCCGGCAGCTGGGGCCTTTTTGCCGTGCCTCATGGCGCCTTCGGGCCGCCGCTCTGCAGCCGTCCCGGCCTGTGCGGGGACTGCTTCCGGGGCCGGGGGATCGGCCTGCTCTATGCAGCCGGCGGCTTCGTCCTGACCAACTCGCCGCCCGCCAAGGTCAGCATCGTGCTGGACGGCCGCCCGGTGGATTTTGGTGCCAGTGCCATTCTGACCAGCGGCACCCCCCGCTTCTTCGGGGTGATCGACACCGCCGGCTTCGTGGAGGCGGCCTTTGCGGAGAGGGAAGGCACGAACGGCGATCAGAAGCTCATCTTTGGGGATGGCTTTGTCTTCGGCTTCCAGTGCCCACCACCCGCCGGGCCACCGCCGGGACCGTAAGGACTCGCCTACCTCACCTGGCTTCCGGCCGCCGGCGATAGCCGCTCTCCTCCCGGGGCCAGCCGGCTGCCAGGGCCGAGGCCCCGATCCGGCGCTCCCAACGTCGAGTCTTCGTTTGCCCATGCACCGCGTGCCGGCGAGGTCGCTCCATAGGCGTGGGGGCGGTCAAGGCACATATTCGTAAGCCCCCTTGTCGTAATCGTCGGTACCGTCACCCTTGCCGGCAATATCGGTCGGCCTGACGTTGCCATCCAAGTCGACCGCCGGTGCGCCGGGGGTATCGTCATGGATCAAACCGTCGCCGGAATCGATGCAGTTGGAGTTGGCCTGCAGGTGGTAATCGCCGCCAGTGGTGGCGGTGGACGAGCTCGCCGTGCTCCGGCTGACGAAGGAGGTATCGCCTGCGGTCTCGGTCAGGTGGAAGGTCACGGCGCCCCGGTACTCGATGTTGCCGCCCGAGGCAGCGTTGCCCCAGACGATGCTGTTGTACGCCTTCGCCGTGCCGCCGGCGATGTCCAGGCCGCCGCCGTAATGGGCGTAGTTGTCGGCCACGGTGCTGAAGTCGAGATACAGGGTGCCGCTGCTCTGGATGCCGCCGCCATAGTTCCAAACGTCCGAGACCCGGTTGCCGGCAATGATGCAGTTGGTAATGGTCGCTGTTCCCGAGGCGACCTTGATGCCGCCGCCGTCCCCGCCGCTGAGGGCGCTGTTGCCTCGGATATTGCTCCTGGAGAGGACCAGAGAAGGGGTGGTGCCGCCGATATGGATCCCTCCCCCGCCATAGCCGCCGGTGGTGTTGGAATTGATGGTGGAGCCGGTTATGGTCGCCGAGGTGCTTGCCAGGTAAAGGCCGCCGCCTCCCCGGTTCACCCCGGTCGAGTTGTTGCTGATGGTGCTGTCGGATATCGACATTGGCGCACTGCTGGCATAGATGCCCCCCCCGTATCCGTCGCCGGTCTGGGTGTTGTTGCTGATCGAAGAGCTGTTGGCAATCACCGTCGTCCGGGTGATGCCGCTCAGATAGAGTCCGGCGCCTTCCGAAGCGCTCTTGTTGTATGTGATGGCGGTATGGTCGAGGGTCAGCAGCCCGGTGGTCGACCCCGAGAAATAGATGCCGCCTCCCTGGCCGTTCTCGCTGAAGTTCTGGTCGGCGGCGCTCGCGCCGCCGATGGTGCAGCCGGTCAGGGTAGCGCCGCCGGCCGCACCGGTGATGTACATACCGGCCCCTGCTCGATTGATGGTGTAATTCTGCTTGATCGTACAGTTTTCAAAGGTCGGAGCCGAGTTGTTGACATAGACGCCGGCCCCGTACGCAGAGCCGGGGGTGCGGTTGCCTTTGATCACGCAGTTCTTGATGGTCGGCGTGGCCCCGGATATCACGATGCCCCTGGTGCCGGAGCGTTCTTCCTGGTTGTCGATGGTGAAGCCGTCGAGGACGGCGCTCGCCGTCTCGCCGCTATTGAAGGTGACGACCGGGAGCCCCGGATCCCAGGCATTGACTGAGGTCCCGCCCTGGAGGATGGTGGAGCCGGCGCCATTTTGCGAAACGATGGCGATGTTCTTGCCGGAATAGTTGACATATTCGCTGTAGGTGCCGTCCTTGACCAGGATGAAGGCCCCGGACGAAACAGCGCCGATGGCGTTGTTGATGCTGTTGTAGTCACAGGCCGGAGGCCCTGCCGGGCAGACGGTGATCGCGCCGGTCACCATTACTGTCTGCTCGGCCGTGGCGTTGCCGGTGGCAGCCAGGGGAGAAGCATCTCCATCCTCGGCTTTGAATTTGTATGTGGTTGTCGGGTTGGTCACCGAAGAGATGACGATGGCGGCGCTATAAAGCTTGCCGTCGTCATAGGTGGTATCGCCGGCATCCGCCGGATCGAGAGCGGTCAGCTCGGCCGGGTCCTCAACCGCATCGTCGTCGAGATCCACCCAGACCTGGATCAGGGTGGGTGCGGTGTTTTCCGGATCGGTGTACTTGACCCGGAAAGTGAATGTGTCGCCCTCCACCCCCGAATCCGGAGCGACGCCGTCCGCGGTGTAGCCCGCCTCCCCGGTCCAGTCCAGATCCGGGGCCTGGTTGGCGGCAAAGATCCCCACCTGCCGGTCAACGGTGGCCGGGGTGCCGGTGGCCGCGGCAATGCCGTCGCTGGCCGCGAAGCGGTAGCCCAGATCGTCGTCGCTCACCCGGGTAAGGCCGGTGGCGGTATAGGTGTAATCCTTGCCGTCCGAGAAGGTGGTGTCGCCCGGCACCAGGGCGGTCATATCATGTTTTTCCCCAGGCTCGTAGGAGCCGCTGTCGTTTTCGTCGATCCAGACCTGGACAGAGGACGGGGCCTGGTTGTCGCCATCGGTGTAGCGGATTCTGAATTCGAAGCTGTTCGCCCCGCTCAAGCCGCCGTTCGGGTCGACCCCGTCGCTGATGTAGCCGCCGTTGCCGAGCCAGGAGAGGACCGGCACCGAGTTGGTGACCGTGACCGTACCGCCCGTGGAGGCGGGGGTGCCGGTGGCCGCGGAGCCGTCCGAGGCATAGAACCGGTAAGTCAGCTCACCATCGCCGGCATAGCCCAGGCTGACGGTCTTTGTATAATCCTTGCCGTCGGAATACACGGTATCGCCGGCATCAAGCTGGGTCATGGTCAGTTTTTCGCCGGCATCGAGGTAATCGCCGTCGTCGTTGGCATCCACCCATATCTGGATGGTGGTCGGGCCGTTGTTATCGGCATCGGCATAGCGGGCTCGGAAATCGAAGGTCGTGCCACTGGCGCCGCTGTCCGGATGGACGCCGTCGGAGGCATAGTCGCCGCTGCCCAGCCAGGTCAGGGTCGGAACGGTGTTGACCACGACGCTCTTGCCGGAGGTCGGACTGCCGGTAGCGGCTGTAGTGCCGTCCGCGGCATAAAAACGATATTGCAGGACCCCGTCACCGGAATACGCAAGGGGCACGGTTGCGGTGTAGAGCCGACCGTCGGTGAAAACCGTATCGCCGCCGTCCACCGGGGCGAGGTCGATCTTCTCGCCGCCATCCAGGAAATCGCCGTCATCGTTCCTGTCGATCCAGACCTGGACAGAGGAGGGGGCATCGTCGTCGGCATCGGCGTAGCTGACCCGGAATACGTAGCTGCCGCCGGAGGTGCCCAGGTCCGGATCGACGCCGTCGGCCGCGAAACCGGTCTCGCCGGTCCAGGCGAGCGTCGGGGCGTTGTTGGCCTTCGTGACCTTTTCGTCGGCCCCCATGTCGATGCCGGCCCCGAGCGGCCGGAGGTCGCCGTCGAAATCGTCGCCAGGAGCGCCGTCGGAGGTACCCGCATCGATAGCCGGCGAGCTCAGCTGCACATGATAGTCGCCGCTCGAGGTGGGTGCCGACTCGTAGGACTGCGGATCGATGAAGTATGGCTTGGTATTGAGATTGTTGCCGCCGCCGTAGCCATACTGACCGATGAGCGAGTACGAGGCGGAAACGGCTCCGAAAATCTCCGAGCTGCCGACACCGCCGCCGTCGCCGTAAAGGATGGAATTCTTCACCGTGATCGAAGCGCTGTTCCGATTGCCGATGGCTCCGCCGGTGGTCCCTGCCTTGTTGCCGCTGAAGGTCGAGTTGACGATGCTCGCCGCAACACCCGCACCGTCGAAGACAAGACCGCCGCCCTCGAAGCCGGTGGCCTTGTTGCCGGAGACGATGCAGTTCCTGAAGGTGGGCGAGGCGGTGTAAACATAACCGCCGCCGCCTCGCCCTCCGGCCATGTTTCCCGTGATCGCGCATCCGTCGAAGAGAGCGGTGGCGCCGGAGAGCACCATGCCGCCGCCGACGGAGCCTGAAGCCGTATTGTCGCGGATGCTCGTATCGGTCACCGTCAGAGAGCCGGCGCTGCTGACCTTGAGGCCGCCGGCGTCCGTCGACGAATTGCCGGCAATGGTGGAGCCCTCGATGACGACGGAATCGGCACCGCTCACAAAGAGAGCGCCTCCTTCCAGGCTGGCGGAATTGCCGGAGACGGTAGAGTCGGAGATGGCGAGCGACAGGGTGGCGCCGCTGTCCGCGATATACATGGCCCCGCCCCGCTGGGCGCTGTTGCCGCTGTCGAAGACGGTGTCCTCGATGCTCACCGTCACCGTGCCGGCGGAGCCCGCCACATAGAGGCCGCCGCCGAAGGTGGAAACATCGTTGTTGCTGAAGGTGGAGCCCGAGACGGTCAAAGAGGCATTGGCGCCGGTGGTCATGTAGAGGCCGCCGCCGTGGCCGTTGGGCGTGGAGTTGTTGCTGAAGGTGGTATCGACGATCGCGGCGGAGACGCCGCTCGCCAGATAAATGCCCGGGCCTTCCAGGGAGGAGGTGTTGCTGTCCACCGTGCAGCCGGAGATCGTGACGAAGGAGCCGCTGCCGGAAGCATAGACGGCCGTGGCCCTCTGGGAATAATTGCCGATGACGATCGAGTTCCTGATCACCGGGGAAGAGCTGCTGATCACGATCCCGGAGCCGTATCCCGAGGCCCGGTTGCCGCCGGTAATGGTGAAGCCGTCCAGGATGGTGTCAGCGCCGTTGGCAAGGGTCACCACGGTTGCGGCGCTGTTGCCGTCGATGGTGGTGGCGCCGGCGCCGTTCACCGACACGATGGTGAGGTCCTTGTTGTTGACCGTGATGGTCTCCGTGCAGGTGCCGTCTGCCACGAGGATGAGGTCGCCGTCGAAGGAATTGTCGATGGCCGCCTGGATGGAGGTGTAGTCGTAGTCGCCCACTCCCGGGCAGGAGACCTTCTTGGCGCCGATGAGCACGGTGACCATATTGCTCTCGGTCGGATCACCGGTGGCCTGGGCCGCGCCGTCTGCGGCCTGGAAGCGGTAGTCGAGGATCCCGTCCCCGGCGCTTGCAAGAACCACGGCCCCGGAATAGACCCGGCCGTCGCTATAGTCGCTGTCGCTGTCGGCAGCAGTCAGGTCGAGCAGCTCGCCGCTATCGAGATAATCGCCGTCATCGTTTTTATCGATCAAGAGCTGGACGGCAGAAGGAGGATTGTTGTCGGCATCGAGATAGCGCACCCGGAAGGTGAAGGTGGCGCCAGGAGCGCCGGCATCCGGCTCCACGCCGTCCCGGATATAGCCGTTCTCCCCGGTCCAGGAGAGAAGCGGTGCCGCATTGGCGGTGGTGACGGTGAGGCTCCGGCTGCCGGTCGGTATGCCGGTGGCCGAATCGGTGCCGTCCGAGGCAACGAAGCGGTATTGCAAAGAATTGTCACCCGCTGCGGCAATAGGAACGTCCTTGGTATAGAGCTTGCCGTCGGTGTAATCGCCATCGCTGTCCGCCGCCTCCAGGCTGACGAGCTCGGTGGCCTCGTCGCCCGCCGCGGTGCCGTCGTCGTCCCGGTCCACCCAGACCTGCATGGTGGCGGGCGGGTCATTGTCCGCATCGGCGTACTTGACCCGGAAGGTGAAGGTCGAGCCGGCCACCGCCGCGCCGGGGTTGACGCCGTCGGCAATATAGCCGTCCTCGCCGGTCCAGGAGAGGACCGGGGCATTATTGGTCAGGGCGACAGTATTGGCGGTGTCGTCGAGGGGATTGCCTGTGGCGGCGCCGTTCGTGGCGTCGAACTTGCCGTCCGAGGCGTGGAAACGGTAGCTGATCGTGCCGTCGCCGGCCAGATCCAGGCCCAGAATGGTCCGGAAGAGCTTGCCGTCCGAAACATCGACATCGCCGGAATCGACCTCGTGGAGATCGTGCTTCTCGCTCGCCTCATAAGTGCCGTTGTCGTTGGCATCCACCCAGACCTGAATGAGCCGCGGCGGCTGGGAGTTGGCATCGGTGTACTCGATGCGGAAGGTGAAGTAATCGCCGCCCTGGCCGCTGTCCGGATGGACGCCGTCGGCAAGATAATCCGCTTCGCTGGTCCAGGCGAGGGATGGCGCCGCCGGGGGGGCGGGCGGGGTACGGTAGTACTTCACCCAGTCGCCGCCGTGGCAGTGCTGGCAGAGATTGCCCGGGCTTGGCCCCCAGAAGAGGGTGCCGGTGCTGTTGTCGAGGGTGGTGGCCGGGCCTGGCACCGAGCCCGCTTGGTAAGTCGGGGCGATGAGGACGCTGTCGTAGTACATCTGCATGCCGGGCTCCCGGCCCACCAGCTCGCCGTCGCGAATCATGGAGAGCTGGGTGGAGCCGTGCACGTTATGGCAGTTGACGCAGGCGATTTCGCTGTCCAGGGAGCCGTCCCAGTCGGAATCGAAATCGAGGGTGTTGAATGAAAGATGGTATTCATGAATATTGATCGGCGCTGTGCCGCCATCCCAGGGGCCGATATCGAGGTCGTCCCGGAAGCTGGTGGTTACCGGATTGGGGGTTTTCAAGAGGTACCGGTTGGAGTCATGGCAGGAGAAGCAGAGCCGGTAATGGCCCGGATCATGGTTGTCGACGTTCTGGGGCCGGGGAATATACATGGGCTCGGCGCCGTCGATGCTCTTCAGACGGTAGCCGGCCTGGTAGTTGTCGCTTCCTGCGCTATAGGTTCGGGCATCCCCATCAATGTGCGCGCCTGCATAGTCATGGCAGTCGGAGCATCCCTTGCCGGCGCCGTAGACCAGGCCTCCGCTGGAGGGATAGGTTGACGCATCAGTCAGGCCGTGGCCCGTCTTGTAGTAGCCCCAGCCGGTGCCGTAGGTGTACGTGCCGTCCTCGTCGCCGGTAACGTTGGGCGCGGATACCCCCCCGATGATCGCGGGTGCCTCATCGTGGCAGGAGGCGCACCACCTGTCTTTGCCGCTCCTGAGGGTGCTGTCGTCGGTTGCGACATAGGCGCCGCTGGCCCAGATCTCCTTGGCACCGAAGACCCCGTCGCTGACCCCGTCATAGGTGCCGCCCGGGCTATGGCAGGGGTCGCAGACGTCGGTTTCTGCGAGACTGAAGCTTCCATCGCCGTTCCCGTCGACTCCCGACTTGAAGCTCGGAAAGGAGTTGGTGTCGTGGCAGCCGTCACAGCCGAGGTGAGGCCCCTTGAGGTCGTCGGCGTCATCTTCCGTATGGGTGGAGTGACTCTGGAACGTCCCCCGGCCCTGGCTGTATTGCCCGGGGCTGAATTCGAAGGCCAGGTCATGGCCGTGGCACGCCTCGCAGCCCGTGCCACCCGCCCCGCCGTGGCTGAAGCCGTTGGTGTGGGAATGGCAGTCGATGCAATTGGTGCCGGACTTGCCGCCCAGATTTTCGTGGTTCTGCTCGGTCGCGGAGCCATCGTTGCGGTAGTGGCTGGTGCGGGTGTGGCAGACCTCACAGACGCCGTCGTAGACCGTATCGCCGTCGGCATAGGAGTTGGCGCCCGTCTTCCGGAAGAAGCGCACCGTCTTGTTGCCGCTGTTCGGTGTCGGCAGGGTGCTCTTGATGAGCTTGCCGTAGTAGACGGCAAAGGGATCGCCGATCGAGACCTTGGCAAGATCAATAGCCGGCTCCACGGTCAGGGTGTCGGCGCTGGTGCTGGTGATTCGGTAGCTGTAGGAAAGCTGGCTCGTATTGGGGACGAGGATGTAGCCGTTCCATTGATCGTTCGCCCAGCCGGCGCCGGTCATAGTCAGGGTGCCGAATCCGTACTGGTGCTGGTCATCCGGCGGCGAGGAGGTCACCCCGCTCGCCGTCCCGGTGAGCACGTAGCTCGCCTCTCCGTATGTGCGGAGCTGCTTCTGATGGTGTGGCCAGTGACAGGTCCGGCACTCGATCGACCAGGTGCCATACTGGTCGCTGGTGGTCGCACTCGAATGGGTTTCAAGCGTCGTCCGCAGGAGATCGTTGTGGCAGACCTCGCAGAGGGCATCGTAAGGCGCATCGGCTGCAATCCAGGCCGGTGGCGGATTGTCGGTGACCATGTAGTGACAGGCGTCGCAGGTGGCATTGGTCAGACTGCAATGCGGGTAATCGACACCGTTCTGGTCGGCGGCGGCCGGATGGACAAGGAAGAAGGAAGCGCAAAGAGCCCACCCCCACCCCCACCCCCACATCCTCCCCAGGCTCTTCATGATCGCCTTCCTCCCTTGGCGAAATCGCGCTCGCCGGGGTTCGCTCCGCTCACCCGACAAGAGACCCGACCGGCAGCACGGTGGCCGGATGACACCATTCCGGTTGAGCCGCTCCGGGCTCCACAGCCCGGGACGCCTGATGGCCGAAACCTTTCAACCTGACCTTCTGCGATCCCGTGGCTACTCCTCAATGCTGACCCACACGCAGTCGTAAGAGAACGGCTGGTCGAGCTTCCCGTTCATGGTGGTATCCACCAGGAAATAGAAGCCATACAGGCCGGGGGGCAGACCCGCTGTCTCGAGGATGGTGTCGTGGGCCGCCGTCTCGACCGATAGCGCACCCAGCCAGGAGAGTCCGAACCCTTGGCGCCAGCTCCCTTTGAAGAGGTTATAGGCATACCAGCCCCGGTGCGCCCGAAGCTCCACAAACCAGTCGGCGTTCTCGCCGGCTCGTCCGCCGGCGGCGAGCCCTGCCGAGACCTGCAGTCGCTCGCCGCGACGCAGGACCAGCGGCCCGTCCTGGCAGTTGGCCTTCAGGTCTGCCACCGGGTACACCGGGTGAGCGAAGGCCGGGAAGGCGATATCATCCAGCCATACCGTGTTGGCACCTGCCGCCGCGCCCGCGCCTCGCACATACTCCCAGCGCAGGGTGTGGCGGCCCGGTGCGACGGCGACATCCGCCCGGCTCCAGGAGTCCTCCCCGGACCAGTTCCCGTGCTCCTCGCCGTCGATCAGGAGTCGCAGGTAATCCTGGTCTGCGGCCGTCGATTCCCGGTGCCAGAAGGAGAGCTCGCCCGCGCTCTCCACCTCGAGGGTCACCTCCAGGAAGCTTGATTCCCCAGCTCCGAGATCCAGGGGCGCCGCCACCGCATAACGGCCGCCGCGGGTGACCTCCTCTTCGATCGCCCAGGCCCCTGTCCCGCCGGTCAGCCACGGGAGCTTCGCAAGGTCGCCACGCTCGAAATCTTCGATAGCCGTTGCCGGCAGGAAGCGAGCGGTCACTGCTCTTGTACCCTCCATGGTCACGGTACACATGGCAGCGTCGCCTGCGCAGGCCTCGCCCCAGCCGACAAGCCGCCAGCCGTCCGCCGGCACGGCCACCAGGCTTACCTCGGTGCCTGCCCGGTACTCCTCGCTGCAGTCCTCGGGGCACGCGATACCGGCGAGAGCGCCCTGGACGCTGCCGCGGCCCACGATCTCCACCGCAAGCCGATACTCCACGGGACTCTCGGCAAAAGTCGCCTCAATCGTATGATCGGCGGTCACGAAAGGAAACGTATAGGACGCTGGAGCACCGACGGCCCTGCCGTCCACCAACACGGCAGCGATCGTGTACCCTGTATCAGGGCTGATGGTGAAGGCCTGTTCTTCGCCGTAGGGCACACGCACCGCACCCGTCGGGCTGATCGTGCCGTGCACTCCGGCCGTGGCGGCAATCGTGTGGCCGAGGCTCGGCGCAAAGACCGCCTCGATGGTGTGTCCTCTGTCGACCGCGGAAAATTCGTATTCCGAGACCGGTCCCACATCCGCACCGTCCACCAGCACTTGCGCCACATGGTGGTCGTCCGCGGCCTGCACCGAAAAGACCACCCGCCCGCCATGGCCGATCTCAACCGACCCGGCCGGCGAGATCGTCCCGCCGCCGGTGGCCGCAGCCTGGATTGCGTAGATCTTCGGCTCGAACCGGGCAGCGATGGTGTGATCCGCGACGACTTTGGTCAGGGTATAGCTGGCCACCGGCCCCACCCCGACGCTGTCCACCAGCACCTGCGAGATCGCGTAGCCAGGATCAGGCGAGATCCTGAATTCCTGGCTCATCCCGTGGAACACCTCGAGCAGCCCGAACGGTGAGATCGTGCCTCCCGCTGCCGTCTCCACCGCGATCGTATGGGTCTCGGGCAGGCCGAACACAGCAACCCCCGTGCCCTTGTGCGAGGCCACGAAAAGCCGTTCCGTTTCCAGACCGTAGGCCACGCCCAGTGCGGTGCGCAACGGCCGCTCCCCGTCGTAGAGGGTCTCCTGGTGGACTCCGGCATGATCGAACACCTGAACCACGTTTTCATACGCGTCAGCCACCAGGATCCTGCCGGCGCCGTCCACGGCGAGCCCCAAGGGCTTGATGAGGCTGCCTTCACCCACCCCGAAGTCGCCGACGACCTGCAGAAAACGGCCCGCCAGATCGAAAGCCTGCACCCGCGCGGCTTCATAGGAGCCCTTCCTCGAAGTCCGTACCGGCAGATCCGCCACCAGCACCCGGCCATTGCCCTCGTCGATCGCCAGCGCCGTGGGGGTGTGCAGCTGCCCCTCCCCGCCGCCCGGCTCCCCGAATGAAAAGAGCTGGGCTCCGCCCGCGTCATACACCTTGACGGTGTTGGCGAGTCCGTCAGCCACATACACCTTGCCCTCCGTGGTCACTCCCAGACCCGCGGGCCGGGCAAGCTCCTGATCGCCCGCCCCGAGCTTGTGGAGCAGCTGGAGATCCCGGTTGTAGACCTCGACATTTCCCCGGCCATTGTTCCCGACGTAGATCCGCCCCCGGCTGTCCACAGCGACGCTCACCGGGCGGTCGAGCCCGGTGAGCAGGCCAATTGTCCTGCCATCGGTCCCGACGATTTGGAGCCGGTTGCGGCCGGTCTCCACCACGTAGAGGTTCTCCGCGGCATCCAGGGCAAGCGCCGTAGGACGCTCAGCCGTCACCTCGCCAACCCAGGTGTGGGATGGCTCGACACCGGCCAGGGCACTGGTGGTGAGGCAGGATTGGATGACAACGAAGAGCACAAGAAGAAGAGGGGTGCGGATGCCGTTCTTCATGGAGAGGTCTCGCTGGTGAAGAAGGAGCAACATGGAAGGTGCGTGGCCACGACAGCTTCTGGCATCGGCCAATCCATCAGCCCGGCAGAAAGCCGCGCCGGTGGACGGCCACCGCAAACGTCCGTGGGGAGGCAGTCGTGAGCGGCAGGAATGGAGACAATCCGGTGTATAATCTCAGGCTAAGAAACGGGCACCGGAAGAACAAGAGAAGTCTGGTGGCGAGCGACGGGTCTTATGTGAACTGCCTTCATAACGGAGGGGTGCGGGCGAGCGTCGTGGCTGCTATCGCGTTGACTGGATTGGCTGGAGCCGCATCGGATGCCCGGGCAGGGCGTGCCAGTATTGGCGACCAGGCGCAGTTCCTGGCCGCCCTGGCTCAGCATGGCTACTTCGTGGTCCAGGAAGGGTTCGAGGACGCTGTGCCCTGGCAGCAGGTCCGGTCGGGCGGGTCCTTTGTCACCGCGCCGGCCATGACCAGCCAGGGGGTGATCTGGTCGTCCTGTTACCCGGTGGCGCCATCACCACCGGCCGCGGGGCAGCGGTGGCCGGCAGCTGGGGCCTTTTTGCCGTGCCTCATGGCGCCTTCGGGCCGCCGCTCTGCAGCCGTCCCGGCCTGTGCGGGGACTGCTTCCGGGGCCGGGGGATCGGCCTGCTCTATGCAGCCGGCGGCTTCGTCCTGACCAACTCGCCGCCCGCCAAGGTCAGCATCGTGCTGGACGGCCGCCCGGTGGATTTTGGTGCCAGTGCCATTCTGACCAGCGGCACCCCCCGCTTCTTCGGGGTGATCGACACCGCCGGCTTCGTGGAGGCGGCCTTTGCGGAGAGGGAAGGCACGAACGGCGATCAGAAGCTCATCTTTGGGGATGGCTTTGTCTTCGGCTTCCAGTGCCCACCACCCGCCGGGCCACCGCCGGGACCGTAAGGAGCCCTGAAATACAGCCGTGGTTCTACATCCTCTCCTCGACTTGTGGCCTGGCCTCCTTCAGGAACCGCTCTGCGGCGTCTTTCAGCTTCTGGAATACCCATGAAACATGAAGGATGCCTTCGTGCAACCGCGACCACTCGATCTGAAATCCGTAGCCGTGATGAACCACATGTCTGAACTTTCTGTACCCTGACAGCTTTATGAGCAACTCGTGATCCAGAAGAATCGGCAGGTTGGCATAACCAGGTGCCGAAAACCGCTTGAGAAGCTCTGCGTGCCATGTTTCTCCTGTCGGCAATGGGACGCCATGGAATCGACTGGTACGTTTCAGGATGTTCTCGACACCGTTGTAGAACTGAGCAAGAAATGCCGCTGCCGCGGTTCTGTCCCGAATCGACGGCTCTCTGTCGCCGGCGTCCTCAGCCAAGTCCGAAAGCTCCTGAATCGTCACTTGCATCAACTCGAGCTCAATGGCGATTTCCTCGGCCAAGTCCGCCCAAGTCATATCAGCACTTTCCCTTTCCGCTCCACAATCCTTGTGAAGGGTGTCGACGGTCGCAAGGGAATAAGGTCAACGGAGGTTCCCAATTCGTCCTCGATTTGTGCGCCAAGCTCGAAGATTCGCCACCCAGCAATGCCGTCGCAAGCAAGATCGAGATCCTGTGCGGTTTCAGGGGATTCCGCAGCGCTACCAAAAAGAATCAAACGGGATACTCCGTAAGCCTTTGAGAGTGCTATCGCCCGTTCTATTTGCGCCTCACTTACGGCCATAGCAACCTCCTCCATGCCTTCAGTGCAATCTGGCTGTTATATCCGGCAGATCCACGAGCAGCCTCAGGCAGCCAGGGGGCCGATAAGCTGGTCGAAGAGGGCGAAGGCCCGGGCCAGAATGGGCAGATCCGGGGTGAGGTCCAGATAGGACCCGCCCCGGATCTCTGTTTCGGCCAGGGTGTCATCCTCCGGCAGGTAGCCGGCCAGGGGCAGGCCGGCGGCCTCGGCGGCAGCCACCCGTTCGGCCAGGGCCGGCGGCACCGGCTCCGGGGCGCGGTTGACGATGAGGGCCTGGCGGCCCAGGGACACACCCAGGGGCACGGTGAGGCCGGCGATGCGGCTGGCAGCCTGGATGCCCCGGGCCGAGGCGTCGGAGACCACGAGAAGGAGGTCGATCCGCCTGAGGTTCATGCGGCTTAAGTGCTCCATGCCCGCCTCGTTGTCCACCAGAAGGAAGCGGTAGTTGCCGGCCAGGCTGTCCATGGCCGCCGCCAGGAACGAGTTGGCGGCGCAGTAGCAGCCCGGGCCGTCCGGCCGGCCCATGACCAGAAGGTCAAAGCCGGTTGCCTCCACCAGGGCCTGGTGGAGCTGCATCTCCATGTACTGGTCCCGGGTCATGCTGGGCGGCATCTCGCCCTTGACCCCCTGGCGGATCTCCCCCACCGTCAGGTCCACCGTCAAGCCCAGAAGCTCGTTGAGGTTGGCATTGGCGTCGGCATCCACGGCCAGGACCGGGGTCAGCCGGCGGTGCTTCAGATAGTTGATGAGCAGGGCGGCCGTGGTGGTCTTGCCGGTGCCGCCCTTGCCCGCCAAGGCGATGATCCTGGTCATGGGAGCTCCTTCACTTTAGTCTTGCAAGTTGCATGCGGGTTGGTATTGTAGCCGAAATCGGACGGGCCTGCACCGCCCGCGGCCGCTCTGCGGCCGATCTTCGCGGATGCGGCCGCCGTCGCCTTCATCCGTTTTTCCCGCCGACGCCACCGGAGTCATCGCCGGCCACTTTCTGACCTGCTTCCCGATTTGGGGAGGAGAGGGCAGTGGCTTGCGCCGGCATCGATCCTCCTCGCCCTGCACGGAGACCGCATCCTATGGATTACCGGGACACCCTTAACCTGCCTCAGACCAGCTTTCCCATGAAGGCCAGCCTGGCCGCCAACGAGCCCCGGCAGCTGGCCCGATGGCAGGAGGAAGGCCTCTACGCCCGGATTCAGGAGGCCACGGCCAACCGGCCGCTCTATGTCCTCCACGATGGCCCGCCGTACGCCAATGGCCACATCCATATGGGCACCGCCTTCAACAAGGTCCTCAAGGACATCATCCTGAAGTCCCGGCGCATGGCCGGCTTCCACTGCCCCTACGTGCCCGGCTGGGACTGTCATGGCCTGCCCATCGAGCATCAGGTGGACAAGGAGCTGGGGGCGAAGAAGAAAGAGCTGGACAAGCTGGCGGTGCGGCAGCACTGCCGCCGCTTCGCCGAGAAATGGATCGACACCCAGCGGGAGGAGTTCCGGCGTCTGGGCGTGCTGGGGGACTGGGACGAGCCGTACCTCACCATGACCTTCGGCTACGAGGCGGCCATCGCCCGGGAGTTCAACCGTTTTTTGCTTTCCGGCGCCGTGGTGCGCTCCAAGAAGCCGGTCTACTGGTGCAGCTCCTGCACCACCGCCCTGGCCGAGGCCGAGGTGGAGTACGCCGATCATGCCTCGCCCTCCATCTACGTGAAATTCCCCCTGATCGGCGATCCGGCGGAGCTGGCCCCGGCGCTGGCCGGCCGCCAGGTCAGCCTGGTGATCTGGACCACCACTCCCTGGACCCTGCCCGGCAACCTGGCGGTGGCCCTCCATCCCGATTTCCCCTATGTGGCCCTGGCGGTGGGGGACGAGGTCTGGATCGTGGCCGAGGGCCTGGCGTTTGCGGCCCTGGCCGCCTGCGGCCGGGAGCCGGCGCCGGTCCTGGCCCGGCTGGCCGCCTCTGACCTGGCCGGCCGGCGCTGCCGCCATCCTTTCCTGGACCGGGATTCCCGCATCATCCTGGCGGACTATGTCACCCAGGACACCGGTACCGGCTGCGTGCACACCGCGCCGGGCCACGGCCGGGAGGACTACCTGTCCGGCCTCAAATACGATCTGCCCATTCTGTCACCGGTGGATGACCGGGGCCGCTTCACCGCCGAGGCCGGGCCGTACCAGGGCCAGCTGATCTGGGAGGCCAACCCGGTCATCACCCGGGATCTGGCGGCTGCCGGCGCCCTGGCGGCGGAGGCGACCATCAGCCACAGCTACCCCCATTGCTGGCGGTGCAAGAGGCCGGTTTTCTTCCGGGCCACGGCCCAGTGGTTCCTGTCCATGGAGCATGACCAGCTGCGGGATAGGGCCCTGGCGGCGATCAAAACCGTGACCTGGACCCCCAAGTGGGGCATGGAGCGGATCTCCGGCATGATCGAGGCGCGGCCGGACTGGTGCCTGTCCCGGCAGCGGGCCTGGGGCGTGCCGATCACGGTTTTCGCCTGCGCCGACTGCGGCACCCCGGTGCGGGACCAGGGGGTGGCAGAGCGGATCGTGGCGCTCTTTGCCGAGCACGGGGCAGACATCTGGTTCACCCTGACGCCGGCAGCGATTCTGGGCGAGGACGCCCGCTGCAGCTCGTGCGGCAGCGCCTCCTTCCGCCGGGAGGACGATATCCTCGACGTCTGGTTCGACTCCGGGGTGAGCTTTGCGGCGGTCCTGGAGGAGCGGCCCGGGCTGCGCTCGCCGGCGGATCTCTATCTGGAGGGCAGCGACCAGCACCGGGGCTGGTTCCACTCCTCTTTGCTGGCCGCCATCGGCACCCGCGGGGTGCCGCCGTACCGGGGGGTGCTCACCCACGGCTTCGTGGTGGATGGCCAGGGAAAGAAGATGTCCAAAAGCCTCGGCAACGTCATCGCCCCGGCGGAGATCATCAGGAAATACGGGGCCGAGATCCTGCGGCTGTGGGTGTCGGCGGAGGACTACCGGGACGACATCAAGATCTCCGACGAGATCCTTTCCCGGCTCTCCGACGCCTACCGCAAGATCCGGAACACCATCCGGTTCCTTCTGGGCAACCTCTACGACTTCGAGCCGGCCCGCGACCGGGTGGCCTACCAGGAGCTGTCCGCCCTGGACCGCTGGGCCCTCCATCACCTGGAAACCGTGAAGAGACGGGTGCTGGTGGCCTACCAGGCCTTCGACTTCCACATCGTCTACCAGGCCCTGCACCAGTTCTGCGCCGTCACCATGAGCGCGCTCTATCTCGACATCCTGAAGGATCGGCTATATACCTCTCCGGCTGCCTCGCCGGGCCGCCGGGGCGCCCAGACCGTGCTCCACGAGATCCTGGACAGCCTGGTGCGTCTCATGGCGCCGGTCCTGTCCTTCACCGCCGCCGAGGTCTGGGACCAGCTGCCCGCCGACCCGGCCCGGGAGGCCAACCCCTTCGTGGCCCTGTTCCCGGCCGAGCGGCCGGAGCATCTGGACGAGGCCCTGGCTGCCGACTGGGAGCGGCTCCTGGCAGTGCGGAGCGAGATCACCCGCGCTCTCGAGCTGGCCAGGGCCGCGAAGACCATCGGCCACTCCCTGGAGGCCGAGGTGCTGGTGGAGGCGGAGCCGGAGCTGGCCGCCTTCCTGGACCGGCACTGGCCGGACCTGGCAGCGGCCAGCATCGTCTCCACCCTGACCCCGGCCCGCCTGGGCGAGGGCGAAGCCGCCTTCGCCAGCGAGACCATTCCCGGTCTGCGGGTGGCGGTGCGTCCGGCCGCCGGCGCCAAATGCGAGCGCTGCTGGACCCGGGCGGAGAGCGTCGGCACCCTGGCCCAGCATCCGGCCCTGTGCCAGCGCTGCGCCGCGGTGGTGACCGGCAGCTGGGCGGGCGCGGCGGCGGTCCGCTGAGGGTATTGGTCTGTATGGGGAGGACGGAGAAGTGATGCGTGAATTTCATGTCATTATAGAAAGAGATGAAGATGGGTATTATGTTGCCTCGGTGCCGGCTCTGCGAGGCTGTCATACTCAGGCGAAGTCGTTGGATGTGTTGATGGAAAGAATCAGAGAGGCCATTGCGCTCTGCCTGGAAGTGGAACAGCCGATCACAAACGAGTTTGTAGGCGTCCAGCGCGTAGCCCTCAATACATGAGCACATTTCCTTCTGTTACTGGCCACCAGCTCATACGAGCGTTAGCCAAGGGCGGTTTTGAGGTGGCTCGCGTCAAGGGCAGCCATCATTTCCTGCAACATCCTGATGGCAGGTGCACGGTCGTTCCTGTCCATCGCCGTGAGAACATTGGCCGCGGCCTTCTTGCTCAAATCCTGCGCGACTGTGAAATGACCATCAACGAGCTCCAGGGGGCTCTGTGAGCTCCATCCGCGGCAGGAATCGCCGAACAACCCA
>JBFMBH010000020.1 GCA_040755095.1 Thermodesulfobacteriota bacterium | reverse complement strand
GGCCGTAAGCCACCCCAAACTGCCCCGGATCACCACCGCGTCCTGGCTGATTCCGGCAAAAAGTTTACGAAGCCCACGCGTCAAACCCTATGGGAATAGCCAAGTTTGGGGGCTCCGGGAATTGCTGGAGTGGCTCCAGGCCATCCAGGATGAGGAGCCCGTTCCTGGCACGGACCAGCCCAGCCAACCGTTCCCCCTTGCTCCAGGGAGTACCTTCGGCCGGGGCGTTGTCGCCAAAGAACTCGAGGGCAAGGCGGACGAATTCATCGCTGTCGGTTATCCTTGTCCCCGAGCCTTGGCTGTGGAAGGAGAAGCCGAAGACCTTGCCCGCGCCTCGGAAGCGCTTTTTCTCCATGCGCTTCTCCAGCCATTCATTCACCAGGGTGGTCTTGCCCACGCCACCCTTGGCGACGAGCACGAGGACTCCCAGGCTCTTTTGGCTCCAGCTTGTGTCCAGCATCTCGAGCTCTTTCTCCCGGCCGAAGAGGGCGGAGCCCGTTGGGGGCAGCCTGGTCAGGTCCTTGTTCTCCGGCGGGTAAGGCGCGGGCCGCGGAAGTTGCCGAATCCGCGTGGACACCTCCCCGAAGGGCGTAGACGGATCCTGGCGGAAATCGGGCACCACCCACTTTCCGTTCCCTGGGATCGCTTGAATCGCTTGCAGCCATTGGATCAGACCCTCGTCGTACCGCTCAAGACGTACGGGAATGAGGGTGAGACCGTCTTCCTGTTGCCTCCTCTGCAACACCGGGAGCTCGTTCTCCTTCACATACTCGGACGCCAACCAGCGAGATGAGCAAAGAAGAACAGCGACATCTGCCCGTTCCATCATTGCCTGGATTTCGTTGCCGAAGTCGTCCCCGCCTTGGAGACCCCGGTCGGTCTCGATCGTGACGTCGGGGATGTGGTTGGCGAGCGCATTGAGGTGCGGGGCGAGCTGATCGAACCAGACCTCGTCCTTGTGGCTGTAACTGACGAAGACATGCATGGTGACCTCCAGGGCTCCTCGGCTTGCGGCGGGCAGGTGCCTCATGGTACATAGGGGGGCCGCCGAGTTGGCTTGGCAGGAGCATAGCAGGTATGAACCCCAACTTCTACACCAACGTCTTGCGCAGGCTACGCCCTGACGTCCCTCCCACTGTCCAGGTGGCGTTCCCCGGGCCGGACCTCTACTTCGAAGAGGTGCGGCTGCATGGACCGGACGATCCGGTTGTGGGGCCGTATGTCATGCCGCTGGTCACGCTCCGGACGCCGCCGTGTCGCTGGTCGGTGGGCAGCGGCTGCCTCATGTGCGGCTACCATCTGGCAAGTACACCAGGCCCTCGTCCGATGGACTTGATGGGGCAGACAGAACGCGCCATCCGCCGGCTCGATCCGCGGACGTATCCTGCCCTGGTGTTCACCTCCAACGGCAGCTTCCTGGATCCCGCGGAGGTGCCAGACGACACCCGGCCGCTTCTCATCTCCCGCCTCCGGTCCGCCGGGTTCCGATTTGTCACGGTGGAAAGCCGGGCGGAGTATGTCACGGCGGAGCGGCTTGCCGGGCTGCGCGCTGCCTTCGAGGCGGACGGTGCCCAGGCATCACGGGGGGTATCGGTTTCGATCGGCCTGGAGAGTTCGGATTCTGAGATCCTCCGCTGGTGCGTGAACAAGGGCTTGGAGCCGCAACAGGCCAGCGCCGCCTTCGAGATCCTGGGTGCCCAACGGGTTCCCTTCGATTGCTACGTGCTCCTGGGCAAGCCTTTCCTGAGTGCCCGGGAGGATGTGGCGGATGCCCTGCAGACGATCCGCTTCGCCATCGACCGGGGCGCCTCCTACGTGTTCGTGATGGTCATGAACCTCATGCCCCTGAGCCTCACAGAGTATCTCCAGAAGAGGGGGCGGTACCACCTGCCAAGCCTCTGGCGGGCGGTGGAGCTTCTGGAGGCTCTGCCTGCAGACCATCGTGCCCTGGTGCAGGTGAAGGGCTTTTCGCGGGCGCCGGTACCTCCCCTGGCCTTTGCCACGACCTGCCCCCGTTGCGAAGAGACCGTGAAGTCGGCGCTCAACCTCTGGAACCAGACTGCCGATATCGAGCACCTGCGGGCACTCCCGGGCTGCCTCTGCCGTGCCGCCTTCCTGGCGGGCGAGTGGGCAGAGACCGGCAGCCGGCCACTGAGAGATCGGGTGCGCGAGGAGTGCGACCGTCTGGCCACCGAGTTGGCGGTACCGCCACCATCCCCGGAGCCGATGCGTGGTTGAGGCGGCGAAGTACCGTGACCTGACGGAGCAGGCTCGGCGCGTTTCCCGAGAGCTGCGGCGGTGTCAGGCATTGTCGGCCGGCTATGCGGAAGCCTTGCCCGAGCGGCCGGACCTTTTCTTTGAGCGCGGTCCCTCGGGCGAGTACCCGATCCTGGCCTTCCGAACAGTACCCTGCGGTTACTTCCTCCGGGGCAACTGCACGCCCTGTGCTTACTCTGCCCGGATGCGCGCACCTGACCTGCCCCCCCGGGCCCTTCACGAGACTCTGCTTCCCCAGCTTGAATGGGTGCTGGCCCGCTTCGACCAGCTGGTCGTCACCCGCTCTTCAGGCGATCTCCCGGGCTACCGTCTGCGGCCAGGGCACGGCCGGCCCTGGTACATGCTCCAGATCGCCGGGGAGAGCAGCTTCTTCCGGGATGCCGAGATTCCGCCTCCCCACCGGCGGGCGATCCTCCAGCGTCTGGTCGACTTTCAGGAGGACCGCCGGATCAACCTGCACGTCATGGTCGAGACCCGGCCAGAGCATCTCGTCTTCGCTGCCGAAAGCGGGGAGTTGGCCCGGCTCTCGCCGCTGTTCCGGGTCTTGGACGTGGTCGTGAACATGGGCTTCGAGGCCCGGGACCCGTTTTTGCGGAATGTGCTCTTCGCCAAGGACCTGGATGAAGACATGTTTGTCCGCGCTGTAGGGGTGGCCAAGCATTACCGGCTCGATCCAGGGGTGTTTCTGTTCACCGGTGGCCACGTGTTGACCACCGGTGAGATGCTGGCCGCCACCAGGGAGAGCGCCCGCTACCTCGGGGGCCTGGGCGTGTTCGTGAACTTCATGGTGCCGAACCTGCATACGTACACGCTCCCCCACCTCCTTTGGGAGGAGGGGGTGTACGCGTTGCCGGAGCCCTTTTTCCTCCTCGATCTCGGAGAGCTCGCCGCCTCCCTGGCCCCGGGCCGGCCGGATTTCGTCACCCCTTTCCACTGGTTCATTGGCGGTCTTGTCGCCGATCCGAAGCCGGAGGTCACCCTGCTCACGAACCCCAGGCGTTTGACATCGGACGCCGTGACCCAGGAAATCGCCGAGTGTCTTGCCCAATTCGCTGCCACGCACGATGCTCGCCGGTTCCGGAGCCACGCCCAGGACCTGCGATCCCATCCTGAATACCGGTTCTATCACGCCGAACGGCAACGCCAGGAGCAAAAGCCCTGGGATGACCGCTTGCACGAGGCCCTTCTTCTTGCCTCCCATCGGCTGAAGCGCTATGATCAGCGGCGGCGTGCCGCCTTGACCACCATGCTCGCAACGGAGGACAGCTGATGGCCCATCTCCCTCTCGCAAGGCCTTCCTCCGGCCCCAGCTGGGGCACTGAGCTCCTCGAGGTGGTCCGCCGCCATCGACGTGCCGCAGGACTTCCCGCACCCCCCGCTTGTTTTGCGGATCTGCCGGTCAGCCACGACCTTCCTGCCCCTGAAGACAGGCTTTACGCAACCGATGCTCCGCCGGCCGCCCGGCTGTTCTACCTGACCAGCGGCACCACCGGCCAGCCGAAGAGGGTTATCTTCTCCCGGGAGGACTGGCATGAGTCTGTCCGGCATCGGGCAGCTTGCCTGCGGGCGGTGGGGGTGACACCCGACGATACGGTGGCCGTTCTTCTCCCTTTCGGTCCCTGGTTCTCCGGCGATAACGTGACCGACGCTCTGGTGGAGCTTGGCGCCCGGGTACTGCCCGCAGGGCTCTATCTCCCCCACCTTCCCGGTACGGCCAAGCTTCTGAACAGGATCGGCGCCACGGCCGTCGTCACCCTGCCCACAGCTGCCCTGGCCTTGGGCACTTGTTCGCCCTTGCACGGGATCCGCAAGCTCATCCTGGTGGGTGAGGCCGCAAGTCCCGAGCTGCGGGCCAGGATCGAGGACAGCTTCGGGGTTCGACCCCGGAGCCTCTTTGCCGCCAGCGAAGCCATCCTCGGCTTCGAGGATGACTGCGTGTCGGGCAGGTACCACTGGGACCCGGAGCGGATCCATCTGGAGGTCTTGGACCCCGATGGGGTCGTTCGCGACAGCGGCTTCGGGGAGGCCCTGGTGACCCGGCGGTATGCCGAGGCGATACCCCTTGTTCGCTACCGCTTGGGCGATCTGATCGAGCTGGTCCCGGATGCCAGCGGACCATGCTTCCGGTTCATCGGCCGGGTTGGTCACGCCTTCAGTCTGGCCACCGGAGTCAAGGTGACCCGCGTCCAGATCGAGCGGTTTCTGGATGCGCTGGGCTACGGTATCGCCTCGGCCTCCTTCCGGATCCGGCACCTGGCCGATGGCACGGATGCGATCACCATTGACCTGCGTGCTGCCGACCGACTGGACCAGGGGGAGGTGGCGCGCTGGTTTCAGTCGCTGAGCCTCGACCTCGCCGATGCCCGCGCCTGCGGCTACCTGAAGATCTTCGTCCAGCTGCGGCCGATTCCACGGGGCTATCCCGGGGGCAAGCGCCGGGTTGCATTCCACGAGTCCCCCTGGTCGCTCTGAGGCTTCCGTGATGCTTGGTGTGGCCGAGCTGGTGCACCAGGCCCATGCCCATGCGCTCTATCGCTCCTGGGATTTCTCTGGCGTGGCGCGGTTTGGCGATCCAGCGTGGCGGAAGCTTCCGACCCTCAGCAAAGAAGACCTCCGGGATCCTACAACCGGCCCGCTGTCCGGCCCACGGCACGGCGGCGAGGTCCTCTTCTATTCCAGCGGCACCACCGGGCTGCCCAAGCTCACGCGCTACGGTGCCGGCGATCTGGATCGGGTGTATGACCTCTGCGTCCGTTTTGCACGTCTCGAAGGTGTCGGTGCCCACTCCCGGGTCATGGCCCTGTTGCCCATGGCCCTGTGGACAGTGGGCAAGATCACTGTTCAGGGCCATCTGCGAGCCGGCGCCCAGGTTTTCCCCGTCGACCTTCACGGCGGGGTGGAGGCATGGCAGCGGGCGGCCGACGCCATCCGTCCCACCGTCATCTCAAGCACGCCCAGTGTGCTGTCCGCGTGGGCTCCGCATTACCGGGGCCGGGCGCTGACGCTGGTCGAGACCACGGGCGAGACCCTTCTTCACAGCGAGCGCCACGCCATTGAGGCGTCCTTCGGGTGCTTTGTCCACGACGCGTATGGCCTTTCAGAATGCGTCGTGGGGGTCGAGTGCCGCGCCCGGCATGGCTTCCATTTCTGGCCCGACGCCGTGGGCGTGGAGATCCTGGAGGAGGACGGCAACTGTCTGCTCCCCCCTGGGGAAACCGGTGAAGTCGTGGTCACGAGCTTCATGCAGGCACTGGCCCCGATACTCCGGTACCGCACCGGCGATCGCGGCCGGATTCCCGCCGCGCCGTGCATATGTGGCGCCGCTCAACCAAGGGTCGAGATCACAGGACGGATCGGGGAGACGTACGCTCTGCCCCGGGGGGTCAAGCTGCGTCGGGCTGATGTCCTGGAAGCCCTGGCCGAGATCGGCTGCCAGGGGGCAACGGTCTTCTGGAAGCCCGTGCCGGGTAGTCCAGCGGCATTGCACGTGGCCGGTGTCTTCCGCCCGGCCATGGAGATCCGCCACGCGGCCGTCGCGGCTCATGGTCGAGAAGGGCTGGAACGGGCGCTCTTCGCGGCGCTGCCGGAGCTTGCGGAGCTGGTCCACGAAGGCGAGGTTGACGTCCGGTTTGCTGCGCCAGGGGGAGTCGAGGCATGACGGAAACCGCGGACAATAGCAGGGCTGCAAAACAACCGGTGCTCTTGACGAACGTCCTCGGGCAGGGCGCCGACGGGTCTGCGGTGAGCCTCCGACCAGGCTATGCGTATCTGCTGCGGTCCAGGCTCACGGTCCCGGAACTCTACTTCTGGCTGGGCGAGCTGCTTTTCTGCTCGCAAGTTGGAGGGGCAGAGGAGGGGGATAAGCAGGGGGCGGAGCGGTGGCCCAACCTTGTCGGGCTGTTCATCGACGACACGAAAGAGAACCTCTTCACGACCCTCTTCGGGGTCGAGAAGTTTGCCAAGGACAAAGATCCCACTGAGACGTTCGTTAACCTGCTGCAAGGAGTGCAAGGAGCGCATGACGGCCAGTTCGCCGCATGGCTTGATACCCAGGGCCAGTTTGGCAGTGAGGCCGGCTCCCAAAAAGGCTACCGGGAGGCGAGGAACGGAAGGCGGTCCCGCTCGCTCGCCGGCTCTGGCAACCCCATGAGCGTCTTCCGGTTCTATCGTGAAGTCTCGGAGCTGGAAGCCACGAGCGAGTTGAACCTGTATCTCCTCAACTCCCTCAGCAACATGCACCGGAGTCTCGGCCTTTCGGACACGAGCGCCTTCTTGAAGACCATCCTTGCCTCCATCTGGGGCGGCGAAGAGGCTGCGACCGGCGGTGAAACGGACGACAAGAAGATTAAGAGTAAGGACAGCGCCTTCTTCGCCGTTCTTCAGGAAGGGGTCCTCCAGGACGAAGAGACCCAATACCTCGAATCCTTCTTCGACGGGGTAATTCGTTTCGATCCGCTACGCTTCGGGCCGTACCGTGTGCCATTGGTCCGGGTGGCGAGCCTGCCACTTGCTGCTCGGCTCCCGCCACCGATGCTCTTCTGGCCAGAGCGGATCTTCACCGCAGAGGACGAGCAGAGCCTTTTCGCCCTCCCAGGGCTCACCGAGCTTGGGCTAGCCGGAGCAGCACCCTCCAAAGGCGTCTTCATCCAGATCCTGCCGATCCCGGATGACCATCGTCGAGATGTGGAGCGGCTTGTGCGCAGGAGTCGACGCACCTGATGCGACCACACCTCATCCTGGGCATCAACGGAGCCTACCACGAAACCTCAGCGGCCTTGATCGCCGACGGTGCCGTGCTGGCCGCCGTGGAAGAGGAGCGGCTCACGGGCCGCAAGCATGGGAAGCCGGTGCGGGTGAACAACGCCGATGAGCTTCCGTGGCGGGCCATGGAGGCCTGCTTGCGTACGGCAGGTGTACGCTGGTCCGAGCTGTCTGCGGTGGCCTTCTCCCTGGATCCCGTTCTTCGGCGCAAGCACGTACGCCTCGGGACAGAGGGACCACCGGACAGCTTTGGCCATCCCGAGGGGGAAAGGACCTTCCAGCGAGGCCTTCAGAACGTGCCCGGTCTTCTCCGGCGGTGCACGGCTGCCCCCTTCTTTTTCGTCCCGCATCATGAAGCCCATGCCTGGTATGCCCTGGGCACTTCGCCTTTCGAGGAGGCGGCCATTCTGGTCCTGGATGGCATCGGTGAGGGCGCGACCCTGTCGCTGGGGAGCGCCACGCGCCGGGGCTTGCAGCTGGACCTCCAGGAGTATTTTCCCTACTCGGTGGGACTCGCCTGGGAGAAGGTCGCCCGCTATCTCGGCTACAGCGAGTACGATGCTTGCAAGGTGATGGCCCTTGCCGGGCTGGTGTCTTCCGAAGGGAGGTCGCGGCTGCGAGGCCGTCTCTCCTTTGCCGGGGAGCGTCTCCACGTGGCGGAGGACATCTTCCGGCTTGAGGATCCGGATGATTTCGCAGGCTTGGAAGAGCTCTTTCAACTGAAGAGGGGGAGTCCCGAGCTGCACCATCTGGCCAAGAGCGCGGAGATCGCCGCCGCGCTGCAGCAGGCGACCGAAAGCCTCCTGCTCGATATCGCGCAGGAGCTGCGTCGGCGTATGAGCCAGCCTCATCTCGCCTACGGCGGCGGGGTGGCGTTGAACTGCCGTGCCAACGGCGCCCTGGCCTGCTCCGGGATCTTCGAGCAGATTCACGTCGGTCCGGCCTGCCATGACGCCGGCACCGCTCTGGGCGCCGCCTGGCACGTCCACGTCCACCAGTTCGGTGGCGTGGTGCCGCACATCCCGGAGGATCTGGTGCTTGCCCCCGGCACGCCCGTTCGGGGCGGGGGGCCAGGAGCCGTGCCCGATGAGGGGAGTTGGCGTCATGCTCCCGGCGCGGACCCCGTTGACGCGGCAGTGCGACTTCTCCTCCGGGGTGAGCTGGTGGGGTGGCTCTGGGGCCGTTGCGAGCTTGGCCCCAGAGCGCTCGGGCACCGGTCGCTCCTTGCCTCATCCCTTCCCGCGGATGCCGTGGCCCGGCTCAATGCCCAGAAGGGCCGATACGGCTTCGAGCCGGCGGCATGCTCTGTCCGGGAGGAGGACGCTGAACAGCTGTTCGAGATTCCGAAAGCCGCTCGCCTCCTGTGTCGCCACATGTTGGCCACCGTACGTCCGCGGTCCGCTTGGGCCCAGCGTCTTGCCCACCTCCTGCACAGCGACGGGACGGTGCGGCTTCAGACCGTGGGGCGGCAGGAGAATCCGCTCTTCCACCGTCTACTCGGCGCGTTCTTCACGGCCACGGGGCTGCCGATGCTCCTCAATACCTCGTTCAATCCGAGGGGAAGGCCCATGCCGGCAGGCCAGGCTGAGGCCTTGGCGCTGGTCGAACAGCTCGGTCTCGCATCCATCGTCGTCGACGGGGAGCTGTGGACCAGGCACGCCGGTTCTCTGGGAGCGGAAAATGCAGATGTGGGAGCATCGGAAACTCCGTGTCCTCCGCTGTCCTGCGGCTCTTTTAACGAACCAAGTGAGGCTTCATGGACGCTGGGCATGAACGGTTGATCGGCATTCCGGCCGGGAATACGGTGGCCTTGGTGGGCGATCCCGGCACCGGGAAGACGACATTCCTGCTCTCCTTTTTCTGCCACGGCAGGATCCGCGAGTATGGGCCGGAGTCGGACGCAGGGCCGCCGGGCGCCCGCTCCATCGTCCTGTGCTCAACCCTGCCACCCGGGGACCGATTTAACCGTCTGTTCCTTGGTTCGAGTGCCTCGAAGCTTGGGGGGAAAAACCACAAGCCCCTTCTTCGATGCTTCGTCTCGCTGGAGAGCAGCTACCAGCGTGTCCGTGCCCACACGCACCTGCTCCCTGTTCGCAACGGGACGGCCACCGAGGATGCCGACGCCTTCTGGTTCGTTGATGCGACCGCCTTCCTGAGCGGGCGGCTGGAGGACTACCTGAGATACCTGCCTGCCGCTCCCAGCGAGACGCCGGAGTGGGAGCAGCAGGAAAGCAAGGACGATACTGCCGGTTGGCGTCACTATCGCCTGAGCCTGGGCGGGTTCGGGACGGAGGATAATCCGTCCTTCGGGCTCTATTGGCAGGGAGGCGAGGGGAAACGGCCCGAACGGATCGAGAGTTTGTCCGTTGATGGCGGGGGCGGCGATCACCCCTTTGCGGGCAATCACCCAACAGTGCTCACGCTTCTGACCCAAACCATCCAGAGCCCGGAGCAGCGTATTCGTCTCCTCAAAGATCTGCTCGCTGAGCTCTTCCGGAGATTCCCGGGTCATGACTGCATCCTGGCGATCGATTCGCTGAGCGCCCTCCTGTCCGCGCCGGGGCAGGATGCCGCCGGACAGGACGACCTCCCCATCCGCCGGCTCCACATGTTGAACCTTGTGCGCTGGCTTGAGGAGCGGGGTGCGACAACCTTCATGGCCTGCGAGGCGGTACGTCCCGATGACACGTTGGGTGGACGGCCTTTGTTCCTGGGCACCCAGGAACGGTACGTGGCCTCCGGAGTCATCCAGCTCAACTACCACCGTTACCGGTCAGGAGACATGATCCGCTATCTGCGGGTGCTCAAGATGCGTGGGTGCGGCCACGACATGCGGCCATATGCCTACGAGCTCGGTCCGGAAGGCATCACCTGGCTGGAGCTGCTCTTCGGTGAGCCGATGTCGGGGGAGGGTGTATGACGACCACTTTGCCGCGGACGGCGATCGTCCTGGGCGCCGGCTGCTCGCGCAACCTGGGCGTCCCGCTCCTGGCCGGCTTCATGGATCGGGTTTTCGACAAGCTCGACCCCGATGATTGCAGGATCATCACAGACTTCCTGGAGCATATCCGGAAATCGGCCGCCTACGCCCGTACGGATCTTCTCAACATCGAGGAGATCTACGGTCTCGCCGACATGGCGCTCAGCCTTGAAAGTCTGGGCAGGGCTGGAGCGAAGGTGAGGAGAACCGTCGCGACGTTGAACAAGGCCATCTACGAAGTCGCCCAGCCGGCAGGTGCAGAGTTCATTATGGACCTGAGACTCCAGCAAGCGGCCACTTCTGCCCCTATCATCATGCGGGAGAGCGCTGCGGAGTCGGATCAGTTCGAAAACCTCGGCAACCGCCATACGAACCTCCTGGCCTACCTGTGCCTCGCCGCTCACCGGGACAGAGGCGAAAAAGGCGGCGACATCTTCCCTCTGTTCATCCAGTTCAACTGGGATGTGGCTCTGGAGCGTGCCCTTGCTTGTGGAAAGAACGGGGATCTTTTTTCCTGGTATGGCTCGCAGGAGCCGCACGACTATACAAAATGCCCTCGCGTGACGCGCCCCCATGGCGGGATCCATTGGAGGTACGGGCGAAAGAGAAGGGCGAGGCGTCGGGGATTCAACGCCGCTCCCAACGAGGACCTGAAAGCCGCTTTTTGTGCCAAGAAGCTACCCTTTCGGGACAAGGACGGCATCTTCCTGTGGGCAGAGGGCCGCCTCTTCTTCTCCGCCAATGGGACTCGGTCCCCAGACCTTCTCCCGTACATGGCCATCGTCCCACCCACCTGGAAGAAGTTCCTGGACGACTCGCCCCTGGCCTACCAATGGGCGGTGATCAAGCACGACCTGCAGGAGATCCGGCGGCTGGTCTTCATCGGTTACTCCCTGCCCCGGACCGATGTGTACTTCCGGCACTTCATCGCCTTGGCCCTCGCGGAAGCGAAATATATCCCCAAGGTCTATGTCTGGAACCCTGCCGCCTCCCGGCGAGGGCCGGTCCGGGAGAGCTACCTCGATCTCTTTGAGCCTCTTTCCCGGGAAGGGCGTCTCTTCTACCTTGATGCCTACTTCGGCAACCCGGCCCTGTACGACCTCGACCGTGCGCTCGAGCGGGCAAAGCCGCTCAGAAGAGAATCCTGGGGCTGACCCATCAGGCCATGTCCCGGCTCTTTTCCGCCCTTCACCCCGGTGGCGGACCAGACGAGGCGCCCCTTCTCGCCGTACGGGGCCTGGTGAAGCGCTATGGCAGCCTGGCGGCGGTGGATGGCGTCAGCTTCGACATCCGCCGGGGCAGCTGCTTCGGCCTCCTGGGCCCCAACGGTGCCGGCAAGAGCACGGCCCTGGAGGTCATCGAGGGGATCATCCCGCCGAGCGCCGGCGAGGTCCTCTACAAAGGCCGGCCGCCCACTGATGCCTTCCGGGAGGAGGTGGGCATCCAGCTCCAGCACACAGCGCTCCTCGAATTCCTCACCGTGCGTGAGACCTTGGAGACCTTTGCCAGCCTCTACCACGACCCGGAGGACGTCGACTCTCTGATGGAATTGTGCCGGCTCCAGGAGATCCGGCAGCACTTCAACGACCAGATCTCCGGCGGACAAAGGCAGCGGCTGCTCCTGGCCTTGGCCCTCCTCAACCGGCCGGAGCTGGTCTTTCTCGACGAGCCGTCCACCGGCCTTGATCCCCAGGCCCGGCACAACCTGTGGGATATCCTGGCCGGGGTGCGGCAGGCGGGGCGCACCATCGTGCTCACCACCCACGCCATGGAGGAGGCGGAGCTGCTCTGCGACGAGATCGCCATCATGGACCATGGCCGCATCATCGCCCAGGGACCGCCCGCCGAGCTGGTCCGGCGCCACTGCCACGGCAGCACCATCATCCTGCCCCGGGCCGCCATCCACCTCGCCCTGGAGCATCTGCCCATGCCGCATCACGACCTCCAGGACCGGGTGGAGCTCATGGTGGAGAACACCCATGACGGCCTGTCGATGCTGCTGGCCATGAACATCGATGTCCGGGAGATGGTGGTGCGGTCGCCGAACCTGGAGGATGTCTTTCTGCAGCTGACCGGCCGCCAGCTGCGGGACTGACGCCGACGCCATGAGCTGGAAGCGGATGTGGGCCATGTTCCGGGCCCGGAATCACGAGTTCTTTCGGGATCGGGCCGCCTTTGGCTGGAACTTCCTCTTCCCGTTTCTCATCATCGTCGGCTTCGGCATCGTCTTCTCCGGCCGGGATGTCGCCGGCTTCAAGGTCGGGGTCTTCCCGGCGCCGCCTGCGGTCGCCCCGGACACCCCCGGCCTGCCGCCCGGCTTTGCCGCCAGCCCCCAGCTCCACTTTGTGGGCTTTCCGGACCGGGAGGCCGCCCTCGCGCGGCTGCGGCTGCACAAGATCGATTTCGTGATCGATCTCGCCTCGCCGGAGCGCGCCTACTGGCTCAACGATACCTCCCCCAAGGGCGCCATCGTCGAGCGGCTGTTCTGGGCCGGCTTCGTGGACCCGGCCCAGCCGCCCGGCCAGCGGCAGACCATCTCCGGCCGCCAGATCCGCTATCTCGACTGGCTGTTCCCCGGCGTCCTGGGCATGAACATGATGTTCTCCGCCCTCTGGGGGGTCGGCTACGTGGTGGTCCGTTACCGGAAGAACGGCACCCTGAAGCGCCTGCGGACCACGCCGCTGACCGCCTTCGAGTTTCTCACCGCCCAGGCCCTGTCCCGGCTCTTTCTCCTCATGTTCACCCTGGTGGTGGTCTGGATCGGCTCCTCCCTCATCTTTGCCTTCCGGGTGGAGGGCTCCTATCTGGTCCTGGGGCTGGTCTTCCTGTGCGGGGCGTTGAGCCTCACCGCCATGGGCCTCCTCCTGGCCGCCCGGGGGGTCTCCGAGGAATTCACCAGCGGTATCCTCAACTTCCTCTCCTGGCCGATGATGTTCCTCTCCGAGGTCTGGTTCTCCCTGGAAGGCGCCCCTGCCTGGGTCCGGACCGGGGCCAAGATCTTCCCCCTCACCCACATGCTGGCCGCCGCCCGCCGGGTCATGAACGAGGGCGCCGGGCTCTGGGACGTCCTGCCCGAGTGCGGGCTCCTCCTTGCCGTCACCCTGGTCTGTCTGGTGACCGGAGCGCTATTGTTCTCCTGGACGGAATAAGGCGCCAGCGCTGGCGGTGGGCGTGCCGGCGGCCAACGGTGGTCAGACCGTGACCTGGCAGCCGCACTCCAGGGCGATCTTCCGGGGCGACAGCTGGCGGTCGACCCGATCGCGCCGGACATGCAGCACGGCCAGGGGGCTTTCTTCTGGCCCTGGCGGCTGAGGGCGCTGTATGATGCCCCCGACCCCCCCATCGTCCACAGAGTGCCCTGCGATTGCCACCAGTTGTCTGGCGGCCGGATCGGCGCACGATTCTGCTACGATCGCACCAGGAGGAAGGCCATGAGTGAGCCAGGATCAGAGTCGAGGCACAGACCGGATGCTTCCAGGCCGGCAGCCATGGATTTCTCGACCCTCAAGAAGGAGGTAGCCCGCTGCAAGAGGGAATTCAAGTTCGGCCAGGCCCGGGCCTTGCTGGAGGAGAGCCGGCCGGAGGGCTTGCCTCCGGGCCGCCAGCGGGACTGGCTCTTCCAGCAGCTCGCCCTGTGCACCTACAAGGACGAGGAGCTGCCGCCCCTGAAGCGCTTCCGCGACGGTCTGGCCATCCTCGATACCCAGCTCCGGCTCCGGGACCCCGGATGCCGCGATCCGGAGACCCTGGGCCTGGCGGGCGCGGTCTACAAGCGGCTGTGGGAGCATGGCGGCCAGCTGGAGCACCTCCATACCGCTCTGTCCTTCTACCGCCAGGGCTGGGCGAGAGCGCCGGCAGAGGACCGGGGCTACTGCGGCGCCAACGCTGCTTTCATCCTGGACCTCCTGGACCATCGGGCCCGGCGGCTGGCGGCCCGGGAAGGGTTGGTGGGCCAGGCCGGCTCCTACGCCCAGGAGGCGAAAGACTTGCGCCGCAGCATCCTGGCCCGGCTCGCCGATCTGCCGGCCGCTCAACCCGCCGGCCAGACGGACTACTGGCTCGCGGTCACCGTGGCGGAATGCCATTGGGGGCTGGAGGAATGGGAGGAGGCCGGGGTCTGGTTGGCCCGGGCGGCTGCCACCAGCCCTGACGAATGGACCCTGCAGTCCACGGCCAAGCAGCTGGTGGCCATCGCCCGGCTGCAGGGTATCAACCCGCCCGCGGCGGAGGTGCAACGGCCGGCCTGGCATCCGGCCTGGCAGGCCCTGGCAGAGCTTCTCGGCAAGGACACTCGGGCCGCCCTGGGCTGCCACCGGGGCAAGGTGGGGCTGGCCCTTTCCGGCGGCGGCTTCCGGGCCGCCCTCTTCCACCTGGGCGTCCTGGCCCGGCTGGCGGAATGCGATGTCTTGCGGAGCGTCGAGGTCCTGTCCACGGTCTCCGGCGGCAGCATCGTCGGCGCTCATTACTACCTGGAGCTGCGGCGGCTCTTGCAGACCAGGACCGATGGCGAGATCAACCGGGAGGACTACGTGCTCCTGGTCCAGCGGCTCATGAAGGACTTCCTGGCCGGGGTCAGCGAGAACCTGCGGGTCCGCGCCTTCACCAATCTGGCGGACAACCTGCGGATGATCTTTCTGTCCGGCTTCAGCCGCAGCAACCGCATGGGCAGGCTCTACGAGCGGCACCTCTACGCCCGGGTGCGGGACGGCCATGCCCCGGGTGATCCCCGCCCCCTGCGGGACCTCCTCATCCATCCCCTGCAAACGCCTTTGCAGCCGGCGGCCGCCGCGGATCTGGACACCGCCTTCAAGCCGAAGTTCTCCAACTGGCGGCGCGAAGCGAAGGTGCCGATCCTGCTCCTCAACACCACCTCCCTCAACTCCGGCCACAACTGGCACTTCACCGCCTCCTGGATGGGCGAGCCGCCCGGCCTTCTGGGGGAAGAGGTGGACGTGAACGAGCGTTACCGCCGCCTCTACTACCACCAGGCACCTTCCGAGGAGCTGCGCTCCTGCCCCCTGGGCTACGCGGTGGCTGCCTCCGCCGGCGTGCCCGCCCTCTTCGAGCCCCTGGTCCTGGAAGGGCTCTATCCGGGCCGCACGGTGCGGCTGGTGGACGGCGGCGTGCACGACAACCAGGGGGTGGCCGGTCTCCTGGACGAGGGCTGCACCCTCATCCTGTGCAGCGATGCCTCCGGCCAGATGGACGACCAGGCGGATCCTGCCAGCGGCATGCTCAGCGTCTTCTATCGCTCGGACAGCATCCTCCAGGATCGGCTCCGGGAGACCCAGTACCAGGACCTGGCCAGCCGGGTGGACAGCCATGCCCTGGCCGGCCTCTTCTTCATCCACCTCAAGCAGGAGTTGGAGACGGCGCCCATCGACTGGATCGGCTGCCAGGAGGAGAAGCCGGAGCCGGTCCGCTCAACCGCCACCAGCTACGGCGTCGACCGGGCCATCCAGCGCCGGCTGTCCGAGATCCGGACCGATCTCGACAGCTTCACCGAGGTGGAGGCCTATGCCCTCATGGCCAGCGGCTACCAGATGACGACCCGCCAGCTGCACAAGCTGGACGCGGAGCATCGCCTGGCCGAGCCGAATAGCCGGTGGGGCGGCTTCGACGTGGACGCCCCTGGCCACAGCCCGGTCGCTTGGCCCTTCAAGCCCCTGGTGGAGATCATGGCCAAGGAGCCGGAGAGCTCCGACCTGCGGCGCCAGGATCTGGAGCGACAGCTGGCGGTATCGCGGGATCTCTTCCTGAAGGCCTGGAAGCTGTCGGCTGGCCTGCGCCGCGGTGCCATGCTGGCTGCCGTCATCCTGGTGCTCGGCGGCGCCTGGTATGTCTTCCGGCACTGGTCGGACCGGCTGAGCTTCGGCATCGATCTCACCCTGGGCGCTGCGGTTGGCTTGGTCCTGTTCCTGATCATGGCCGCCGTCTGGCCGGTCCTGAAGCTCCTGGATCCGGCCGCGGCGGGCCGCAGCCTGGCCGTCAAGCTGGCCATGGCCGCGGTGGGCTGGCTGGGGTTCAATGTCCACCTCAAGGTCATCGATCCGTTCTTCTTGCGCCGTGGCCGATTGGCCCGTCTGTTGCGGCTGCCGGTCAGGTGAGCCGACCCCGGGCCCAACCCGGCGCCCCGTGGTCTCCTGTTCCTCCCAACCCCTTGGAGAGAGCTGCCCTGTGAGCCAAGCCATCGACACCCCCTTCGGCCCTTACACCCCCCAGGTCCCCTCCCAGCGGGAGATGGACCGGGCCCAGGCCCTCATGGCAGACGCCCTGGAGGCCATTGCCGAGCTCAACCACGATGTGTGGGCACAAGCCCGCATCGCCGACGGCTGGCGGAACGGCCCCAAGCGGGACGACGCCAGAAAGCTTCACCCCTGCCTGGTGGCCTACCGCCATCTGCCGGAAGCGGAGAAGGAGTACGATCGGGCCACCGCCCGGGTGGTGCTGGCAGCCCTGATCGGGCGGGGTCTGATCCGGGCCGGTTGAGCTGCACCCCGGCCCGGTCGGCCAGCACGGGGCCTTGCGGGAGGCGTTGCAGGCTACTGGAAAGGATGCGGCAGGGTGGGCCCCCAGTTCTGGTCCCGCCGGCTGCGGCCAAGCATCTTCGACTTTGTTACACGGAAGTCCGAAGACAGGTTCGATCCTGTTACATGGATTCGCAAAACCATTGTTATGGAATGGGGCATGCGCAGGCGTAACATAGCGACATTCCTTCATGAATGGAAAACGAAGCCGGGCAGGAAGCCCGTGGTCACGCGCGGGGCGCGCCAGGTGGAAAAGGCCTCGTCCGTGCCCGGAGGCCGGGCCTGGCGATCAATCAGCACAAGGGGCGGGGTGATGGACCGGAAGGGACAACATGGACCCAATGGACAGGATGGACAGCGGGAACGGGACGGGCGGGAGCCGCTTATCCGCAAGCACGGTGGATACCGGCAGCTCAAAAGCTTCCAGGTGGCGCAACTGGTGTACGATGTCACGGTGCGCTTCTGCGACCGCTACATCGACCGGCGCAGCCGCACCCATGACCAGATGGTGCAGGCGGCACGCTCCGGGGTGCAGAACATCGCCGAGGGCAGCCTGGCGAGCGCCACCTCCAAGAAGACCGAGCTGAAGCTGACCAATGTCGCCCGTGCCAGCCTGGAGGAGCTGCGTCTCGATTTCGAGGACTTCCTGCGGCAGCGGGGACTGCCGCTTTGGGAGCCAGCCGACCCGCGCCGCCAGGCCCTGGTGGCCCGGCGCTGCGCCAGCGCCGACGAGGTGGCCGCCTGGCTTGCGGAGAGCCACCATCCCGATCCTCCGTCCATGGAGTCCATGCCGTCCATCGGGTCCAGCACGTCCATCTATGCCGGACCGGCCGCCAATGCCGCCCTGGTCCTGATCGGGGTGGCGGTGGCCCTGCTGAGCCGTCAGATTGCCGCCCAGGCCAAGGATTTCGAGCAGGAGGGCGGCTTCACCGAGCGGCTCTACCGGGTCCGCCAGAGTCGGCGGCGGGAGGGATGATGGCGGCTGCGAGCCTCTCTGGCACCGTGCCAGCGGTGGACTCTGTCGTGTTGAGGCGGGGGGGCACCTCGACGGCCTCCCCCTTGATTGTGCTGTGCGGGCGATATCCCTTCCGGCAGGCTGACAAGGGCGCAGGCCGCACAGCGCCACAGACCACCCTCTCCCCGAAGGTACCGCCGAGGGCGGGGTTGCAGCCAACGATTTCTCAGGTAGTTCTGTGCGCAGCCTCTGTCAGCCATGGGTGAGAGACCATGAGCCCAAAAACCGTCTTCATCAGCTACCGCCGGGATGACACGGGGAAGTCCTTCGCCAGAAATCTGAAGCAGGGGTTGACCCACCGGGGCTACGACGCCTTCCTGGATGTGGACGACATGCCCCCCGGGCACTGGGATGAGCAAATTCCCGACGAAGTCCGCCACCGTTCCCATTTCCTGCTGGTCTTGACTCCCGGTGCGCTCGACCGGTGCGATCATGAGGACGATTGGGTGCGGCGGGAGTTTGAGATCGCCGTCACAGCCGGGCGGAACATCGTGCCCGTGCACGGGGAATCGGTGGATCCCGGGAAGCTGCGCCAGGCTTGCCCAGAGTGCATGAAGGGCGTCTTCCGTTACCAGTGTTGTCCCATCCGCCATAAAGGCTTCGAGAAGGACATAGACGAGCTGGAAAGTCGGTTTATCCCCAGGCACAAAGCTCCAGGTCCCGTCACTCCACATGGACCTCCCCCCCTGCCCGCCGCCGGCTTACTCCTCACTGGCGGACTCGTCTCGGGGTTACGGGGATCCCTTGACGTGCCACCGCCGCAGCTGGGCGGCCACCGTTGGGACGAACAGGTGCCTGCCGCTGAAGCTCTGACGAATCAGAGGCTCACCGCAGCCCTCCCTCGAGGCCTGTGTCATCTGCTCAAGGCGCGGGCCTGCCTGGTCGACCCAGGGGGGAGCGGGACGGCGACCACAGATGGAGCCGGAGAGATTGAGCAGGCTCTGGACTTTCTCCGAAAGTCCGGGTTCAACGAGTTTGTGGTGCGGGCACTTCTGATCCGCGCTCGCTTTGCCTCCCTTGACAATAGACCGCAAGACGCACGGACGGACATCCAAAACGCCCGGGAGATCGCCACTGGGCAGAAAATGGCGCTCAATTCGGCGGAAGTTGATCTGGAAGAAGCTGTATTCCTTGCCCAGCTTCCCGACATGCAGGAACAGGCACGTCAGGCGATTCGAAAAGCCGTCCACCGGCTGGAAGAGCTGGACTACGGCCGTTTGCTTCCCCGAGCTCGGCAACTGGCCCAAAGCCTCGGTGTTCTTTCCCACACCTGACCTCGGTGCCGAAATTCGAGAAGCGAGGTGTGCTGGAACTGGATGCCCACCTCCTCCCGGAAGGCATCGGTGGGCGGTCGGCCCTTGTAGAGAACCTCGCCGGCAGTAGGCGGGATGATCCCTTCGATGACCTCGAGGGCGGTGCTCTTGCCGGCGCCGTTGGGGCCCAGGAGGCCAAAGCAGCTGCCCCGGCGGATGGAAAAGCTTACCCCCGGCCGTGCCGCGGGCAGCGGTGCACGAAGGCTGGGGATGGGAAGCTCCGGGCTAGCGGACGCCCAGGAGCTCGACGTCGAAGATGAGATCGGCGTTGGGGGGGATGACGCCGCCGGCACCCCGGGCGCCGTAGCCCAGGGCGGCGGGGATATAGAGGGTGCGCTTGCCTCCCACCTTCATGCCCGCCACCCCCTGGTCCCAGCCCCGGATCACCCGGCCGGCGCCCAGGGGAAACACGAAGGCCTGCTGGCGGTCCACGGAGCTGTCGAATTTTTTCCCTCTCGTGCCAGCCCCCTCGTCCAGCCAGCCGGTGTAGTGCACCTCCACCTGCTGGCCGGACTTGGCCTCGGGCCCGCTGCCCACCGTGCTGTCCTCGTAGCGCAGCCCCGAGGGCAAGGTCTTCATCTCTGCTTGTGCCTGTGCCATGGTCAGGAATACCCCCGCAATGATGCCGCAGATGATCCGTGTCATGATGCTCCTCCTGGAGTTGTCTTCCGGCCGCCGGGGAACAGCCCCCGCCCCGGATGCCGGCCCGCGGCGCAACGCCGGCCCAGGGAGCCCCACCGGAGCACGCCGGCGAAGCGCCGGCGCGGGAGCGAGGTCAACGGTGTCTGAGGTTGCCCGGGCTGTTGCCACCCGGACCGCGAATCGCCAGCCTACCACAGGCGCCGGGCCTCGGCCAGCCACGAGGCCTTGGCACTGCCTGCCAACCCTTGACGGAGACTCCGGCGCTCTGCTAGAAGAAGCCAGGCCGGCCGGAGTGCCGGCTCCGGGTACCCCTCCCATCTGCCAAGGAGCCCAGCCATGCCTGCTGTCCTCGCTCTCATCCTCCTGACCGTCCTGGCCCCCCCCGGTCTTGCCGCCGACACCAGCCTCACCTGGCATGGCCATGCCAGCTTCGAGATCACCACCCCCAAGGGCGTAAAGCTCATGATCGACCCCTGGCTCAGGAACCCGGCCAATCCCCGGACCGCGGAGGGCCAGGATCCGGTGGCCGAGGTGAGCCGTCTGGACTACATCCTCATTACCCACGGCCACTCGGACCACGTGGGGGATGCGGTGGCCCTGGCCAAGAAGACCGGCGCCCGGCTGGTGGCCCTCTTCGAGCTGGGCCAGACCGCGGCCCGCCTGCTCGGCTATCCGGCGGAACAAATGGGCTACGACACCCTCATGAACATCGGCGGCGAGATTACGATCGCCGGCGGCGAGGTGCGGGTGGCCATGACCCCGGCCGTCCACTCCGCCGGCATGGCCAATCCCGATGACGACCAGGACGAGGCGCCCTTTGTCTATGCCGGCAGCCCGGTGGGCCTGGTGGTGAGCATAGAGGACGGGCCGACCTTCTACCACAGCGGCGACACCGCCTTCTTCTCGGACATGGCTCTGATCGGCGAGCTGTGGCATCCGGATGTGGCCCTGGTGCCGGCGGGCGGCCACTTCACCATGGAGCCCGCCCTGGCCGCCCGGGCCGCCGCCGCGGTCAAGGCCCGCTGGGCGGTGCCCCACCACGTCGCCACCTTCCCGGTCCTGGCCCAGGACACCTCGGCCTTCGTGGCTGCCGCCGAGAAGCTCGGGGTGCAGCCGCTCCTCATGCAGCCCGGCGAGACGGTCCGCTTCACCGGCCGGCAGCTGCAAGCCCCCGCCGCCAAGCCCTGAGCAGCCCCTCCTCCTCGCTCCCCATCCCCCCTCGGGGTGGGGGGGGGGGTGGGGGGGGCCACCCCCCCCCCCCCGCCCCCCCCCCCCCCCCCCCCCCCCGGGGGGGGGGGGGGTGGTTTCGGCTCCCCCCCCCCCCCCCCCGACTCCCCTTCCGCCTAGCCCCGCTTAGGCCAAATTAGTGCCCCTGCCGTATTGGGTCTTCCCCGACCGGCCAGTATAGTGCGGCCCTGGTCCTTTGTTCGCCCTTTCCCCATCGGCCAGCGCTGGCCGCGCAACTGTGCTCACCAAACGAGGGAGATCAGCATGCCCCGCTCCGGCCTTGTCTGCCGCCTCCTGCTTGCGCTGCTCGTCACCGTTGCCATTCTTCTGCCCGCCCCGGCTGGGGCGGTGATCGATCACCGGTCTGCTCCCGGTGATCGCCCCCATGTCCCGGGGGAGCTGCTGGTCAAGTATCACCAGAAGCTCCCGAAGAAGGACCAGGAGAAGAAGAGGCGGCAGAAGGGGCTCACCAGGATCCGCGGGCTCAAAAGGCTGGGGGTGGAGAGGGTGCGGCTGGCGCCGGGGGTCGATGTCCGGACCGCCCTGGCGGAGCTGCGCCAGGATCCGGAGATCGAATACGCCGAGCCCAACTATCTCGTCCACGCCCTGGAGGTGATCCCGGACGATCCCCTCTTCCCGGAGCTGTGGGGCTTACGCAACAGCGGTCAGACCGGCGGCACGGCCGGCCGGGACATCCGGGCCACCGGGGCCTGGTCGGTCGAAACCGGCGATCCGGGGGTGATCGTGGCGGTGATCGACACCGGGATCGACATCGGCCACGAGGACCTGGCGGCAAACCTGTGGACCAACGACCGGGAAGCGGAGGGAGATGCCAACGGCGACGGCTGCCCGGGCCTATGCGGGGTGGATGACGACGGCGACGGCCTGGTGGACGAGGACCGGGCGGAGCAGAGCCGTTTCCTGGCCGGCGGGGTCACGCCCAACCCGGCCTGGCAGAACGATCTGAAGGACGATGACGACGAGAACGGCTATGCCGACGATCTCCACGGCATCAACGCCATCACCGGCACCGGCGACCTCATGGACGACCATGGCCACGGCACCCACTGCGCCGGCACCATCGGCGCGGCCGGCAACAACGGCCTCGGGGTGACCGGCGTCAACTGGCAGGTCCGGCTCCTGGGCTGCAAGTTCCTGGGCCAGGACGGCTACGGGGCCATCAGCGATGCCGAGGAGTGCATGGAGTACGTACTGGCCATGGCGGAGCGGGAGCCGGTGGTGGCCACCAGCAACAGCTGGGGCGGCGGCGGTGCTTCCGCGTCGTTTCAGGCCATGATCGGGCTGCACCAGGAACAGGGCATCCTCTTCATCGCCGCTGCCGGCAACGACGCCCATGACCTGGAGGCCAGGCCCGACTGGCCGGCCAGCTACGACAACCCCAACGTGCTGACCGTGGCCGCCCTGGACCACGACGACCAGTTGGCCTGGTTCTCGAACCATGGCCGGCGCTCGGTGGATGTGGGCGCACCGGGGGTGAATATCCTGTCCAGCGTGCCGCAGCTTTCCGGGCTTCTGTCCGACCCCAGCGGCTACCGCCATCTGTCCGGCACCTCCATGGCCACCCCCCATGTTGCCGGCCTGGCCGCGCTCCTGGCGGCGGCCTCGCCCCGGATCGCCGGCACCTGCTCCCTGCCGGGACTGGCTGCTGCCGGCGCCTGTGCCGCAGCCGGCGGCAGCTGGACGCCGGCGCCCGCCGGCTGCAGCGACGGCATCTCTCTGACCCCGGCCGAGTGCGCCGCGGCCCGGGGGGTGTGGACCGAGGCCGGACAGCTGGGGTGGCTGGCGATCAGGAACCGCATCCTGGCCACCGGCGACCCGACCCCGGCCCTGGCCGGCCGGAGCGTCACCGGCCGGCGGGTCAATGCCGCCAACGCCCTGGTCTGCCCGGAGGATCCGGTGCACGCGGTCCTGGATGTCCCGGCCGCCCCGGTTGCCGGCCGCCAGTATGCCCTGTCGGCCTTGAGCCTGTCCTGCGGCGCTGCGACCGGCGAGGTCACGGTCCTGACCGCGGGCGGCTCGGCCATCGGGCTGGCGGATGACGGCCAGGGGGGCGACGCCCTGGCCGGGGACGGGGTGTTTACCGGGCTTTTTACCGCCACCAGCTCCAGCGAGCGCTTCGATTTCGTGTTCAGCGACCAGGGCAGCACCGTGGCCTTCGAGACCATCGTCTCGCCGCCCTTTTCCCTCGCCACCGACCGGCTTTTCCATCTGCCGGCGGGCCAGCCGGCCAATCTGGAGATCCTGGCCAGCGGCGGCCGCACGCCCTACACCTGGACGATCACCGCCGGCCGCCTGCCGGACGGCCTGTCCTTGGCCGGCTCCAGCTCCCGGGCGAGCATCAGCGGCATCCCCACCCGCCCGGGGACCTTCCCCTTCACGGTCACGGTCGGGGAAGGCTTCGGCACCGTGGTCAGCCGGGAGTACACACTCACGGTCTACCAGGATCTGGCCATGCCGCTCCTGGAGCGCACCCTCTCCCCGGCCGGCATGAGCCAGATCAACGATCTCGTGGTGGATGCCGCCGGCAACCGCTATCTGGCCGGCTGCCAAGAGACCGACACCGGCCTGGATTGGCAGGTGGTGAAGCTCGATTCTGCGGGGCAGGTGCTCTGGCAAGACCGGTACAACGGCCCGGTGGGAAAGAGCGAGTGCGCCGAGGGGCTGGCCCTGGCCCCGGACGGCAGCGTGCTCGTGGCCGGCTGGCAGGATCTGCAGGCCTACTCCCGGCAGCTTCTGGTGCGCAAGCACGATCCGGCCGGCCGGCTGCAATGGGCCTATGCATCCTCCCCCGGCGTCCAGGATTTCGGCCACGGCATTGCCGTGGATGCCACCGGTGCCGCCTACGTGGCAGGCACCCTGGCCGGCAACCTTGCCCTCATCAAGCTGGCCGGCGATGGCGTCCTGGCCTGGCAGCAGACCCTGGACTCGGCGGGCCTGGAGGACCAGGGCTTCGGCGTGGCCCTGGACGGCCAGGGCGGGGTATGGGTGACCGGCCGGGCCGCCAACGGCAACACCGGCGCCGACCTCCTGGTGGCCAGGCTCGACACCGGCGGCGTCCTCCAATGGAGCCAAACGTACGACGGCGACGGCAACGAATACGGCCTGGCCATCGCCATCGACCGCTGGGGCGATGCCTATGCCACCGGCTACCAGACCCGGGGGGCGGTTGCGGACCTGTTGACCGTCAAGCTGTCGGCCGCAGGCCAGGTGCTCTGGGCCGCGACGTACGACAGCGGCGGCAACGACATGGCCATGGACGTGGCCGCCGGCAGCGACGATGCGGTCCTGGTGGCCGGCAAGAGCGGCAGCAGCCGCGGCGAGGATCTCTTCCTCCTGGCCTACGACCGGGATGGCCAGCTCCTGGGCGGCCAGCGCCGGGACCTGGCCGGCTATGACGAGACCGCCACCGCCCTTTGCGAAGACCGGACCGGCCGGCTGCAGGTGGCCGCTGCCGGACCGTACGCCCATCTGCTGACCTTCGACCGCCAGCCCGGCGTCCTGGAGATGACCGGCCTGCCACTGCCGGCCGGCACCGCCGGCGCCGGCTACCAGCACACCCTCACCGCCCGCTACGGCCAGCCGCCCTACACCTGGCAGCTGGCCGGCGGCAGCCTGCCGGCCGGCCTCAGCCTGGACCCGGACTCCGGCCGCCTCGCCGGCACCCTTCCCAGTGCCGCTGCCGGCACCAGCTCCAGCTTCCAGGTGACGGTGACTGATGCTGCCGGCGCCACGGCCCAGGCCGCCCTCGTCATCCCGGTCGCCATGCACGCCGAGCTGCTGGGCACCTTCCTGCCCGGGGAGAGCACTGGCCTCGTCGTGGATGCCGGCGGTGCCCTCTATGTGGCCGGAGCGGTGACCAGCCAGTCCCACGGCGCGGTGACCAGATTGGCCGCAGACGGCAGCGTCCTGTGGACAACGGTGGTGCCGATGGGTGCCTCCTCCCGGCTCACGGATCTGGCGCTGGACCCGGAAGGCCATGTGGTGGCCGTGGGCGGCAGTGACAGCGACTTCCTGGTGGTGAAGCTTGATCCTTCCGGCCAGGTGCTCTGGTCCCGGCCGCTCCTGCCCCGGCCGGGCGGCGTGCTGAGTCCCGGCCTGCGGGGGGTGGCGGTGGATGGCGAGGGCAACATCTACGCCGTTGGCTCGGCCCTGGGCGCCGCCGGCGGCGAAGCCCTCACCGTCAAGCTGGACCGGGACGGCAACGAGCTGTGGCGGGATCTGCGGCCAGGCCTGGGCAACGACCTCGCCCTCGATCCCGGCGGCGCGGTGATCGTGGTGGGCACCGCCTTCGGCACCGGCCGCATCCTGCTGAGTCGGTTTGCGCCGGACGGCAGCTGCCTGTGGTCCCGGCGCTCCTTTGTGGCCGAGGCCAGAAACGTGGCCGTGGCACCCAGCGGGGAGATCGGCGTCGCCGGCCGCACCCGCTACGGCGGCCACTTCTTCCTGGCGGGGTTCGATGCCAGCGGTCAGCTCCGGTGGGACTATTTCGCCGGCAGCAGCGACAACGGCGACCCCTTCCGGGCGGTGGCCGCCGATGACCGGGGCCGCCTCTTCTTCAGCGATTCCTCGGTAGCCGCGGCCCTGGCGGCGGGCGACGGCAGCCGCCAGTGGCAGGCCGACGCCGCCGGCCAGATACCCCAGGCCATGGCCCTGGACAGCTGCGGCAACGGCTATGTCCTGTACCGCAGCTATTCCTGGTATGGGATCAGGAAGTACGCCAACCAGGGCCCGCGCATCGCGCCGCCGGCCCTGGCCGCCATCAGCGCCGGCCAGCCCTGGCAGGCCAGCCTGACCGTAGGCTGCGGCAGCGCGGCGGTGCTCTGGCAGGTGGTGGCCGGGGCCCTGCCGCCCGGCCTGACCCTGGATCCGGCCAGCGGCCGGATCACCGGTCAGTGCGCTACCGTGGGCACCTACCGGATGGTCATCGAGGCCAGGGACGCCCATGGCCTGGCCGATCACCTGGAGCTCGACCTGACGGTGGTCTACCCGCCGCCGACGGCCCTGAACCAGACCCTGGTGCTGGCCGAAGACACCCCCATCCAGGGCGAGCTGCTGGCCGAGGACCCCTCCGGCCTGCCGCTCACCTTCGCCGTGACCGGCCAGGCCAGCCACGGCACCGTGATCCTGGACGATGCCGCTACCGGCGCCTTCACCTACACCCCGGCGCCGGATTTTTCGGGCAGCGACAGCTTCCAGGTCCAGGCGGACAACGGCTTCGGCCTCTCCAACCCGGCCTTCGTCTCCCTGGAGGTGACGCCGGTCAACGACCCGCCGGTCTTCCGGGGCGGGCCGGCCACGGTGGCCAAGGTCGGCCATCCGTTCCAGTCGAAGGTCGCGGCCACGGATGTGGATGGCGATCCCCTGGTCTTTGCGGCGGCCAACCTGCCGGCCTGGGCCACGCTGGCGGCGGACAGCGGGCTCCTGTCGGGAGCGCCGGGGATGGCCGACCTGGGCACCACAGCAGGCATCGTCATCACGGTGAGCGACGGCCAGGCCACGGCCACCCTGCCCGCCTTCGACCTCAGGGTGGCGGCCGTGGAAACGGCCTGGCGCCAGACCGGGGTGAGCAGCCTGTTCGCCCCCCGGGGGGTGGCGGTGGCCCCCCAGGGCAACGTCGTCCTGGCCGGCGGCTCGGGGCTGGAGAAGTACGCCCCCAGCGGGCAACGGCTCTGGGCCCTGCCGGCCGACTACCTCACCGGCGTGGATATCGATTCAGCCGGCAACATCGTCACCGTGGCCACCACGGCCAGCGGCCAGATCGAGACCAGCAAACGGGACCCGGATGGGGGCGTTCTGTGGCAGGCCCTTTACGGCCCGGCCGGCGGCGGCTTTATGGGCTTCGCGGTGCGGGTCGACAGGGCGGGCAACGTCTATGCCGGCGGCGCCAGCCACAACGGCGTCGACGCCGATGCCCTGGTGCTCAAATACAGCCCCGACGGCGCCGGGTTGTGGGCGACCACCCATGACAGCGGCGGCAGCGACCTGGTCTTGGCCCTGGCTGTGGACCAGGCCGGCACGGTCGTGGCTACCGGCACCGCCGGTGCGGGCAGCGCCGAGCAGGCCATCCTCACCATGAGCTGCGACGAGGCTGGCCGGCAGCAGTGGAGCCACCAGGCCCGGGTGGGGACCTGGGGCGGCCCCCAGGGCAACGCCGTGGTGACCGACGGGGCGGGCCACGTCTATGTGGCGGCCCAGCAGTACAACCTCAGCTCGGCACCGCCCTGGCTCCTCAAATACGACGCCCAAGGCCAGCTGCTGTGGGCCCGGGATTACAGCCAGGAGACCGGCGAGGGCCCCTTTTACGGCCTGACCATGGACCCGGCCGGCAACCTTCTGGCGCTGGGGGCCTATAACCGGTATGACCTGGCCCTGGCGATGCTGGACAGCGAAGGCACCATGGCCTGGCTGGCCTTCTACGATGGCGGCGACTGGGACTATCCGGCAGCCCTGGCCCTGGACGGCTGCGCGGTCTATCTCGCCGGCCGGTCGGTCGTCGCTGGCGCCTGGCAGCCCCTCCTGGTCAAGTATGCCCTGGTGGCGAGCGTGCCCCAGACCCAGGACGACGCCTGGACCACCCTGGAGGACCAGGCGGTAGCGGGCGTCCTCACTGCTGCGGACAGCGGCTGCCCGGCACCGGCCTTCCGCCTGGTGGCGGACGGCCTCCTGGGCCACGCCGAGATCACCGATCCGGCCACCGGCGCCTGCACCTACACCCCCAACCCGGGCGCCACGGGGCACGACCAGTTCACCTTTGTGGCCGACAACGGCCTGGTCTCCAACGTCGGCACCGTGCAGGTGACTGTCACGGCCGCGAACCGGGCGCCGGCCATCAGCGGCACCCCGGGCATCTCGGCCCGGGTCAACGAGCCCTATGCCTTCACCCCCCTGGCCAGCGATCCGGACGGCGATGCGCTGGCCTTCTCCATCGCCAACCGGCCGGCCTGGGCCAGCTTCGACCCCGCCACCGGCACCCTTGCCGGCACCCCCACCACCAGCCAGGCCAGTATCACCCGCGGGATCGTCATCACGGTCACGGATGGCCAGCTGACCGCGACCATGCCGGCCTTCGACCTGGCGGTGACCACCATCGCCGTCACCCGGGCCCGCTACCAGAGCCGGACCCTGTCGGTGCGGGCCACCAGCGCCTACGGTGCCGATGCCGCTCTGACGGTGGCCGGTTTCGGGCCCATGACCTGGAACGCCTCCCAGGGCCGCTGGGAGCTGACGGTGCGGAGCCTGTCCGCGACGGCGGCACCGGCGACGGTCACCGTCGCCGGGCCGGAAGGCACCGCCAGCCGGGCGGTGCAGTGGGGTGGCGACTGAGAAGGAGATGAGCACCGCGTCTTGCGCGCCGGCCCGCCGCCCAGGAACGGGGGGCGGAGCCGGCGGCCTGGATCAGGGCCGACACCAGATCATCCAGCTGGTGGGGCTTGGGGATCACCTTCCAGACCCCCTGGGCCAGGGCCTCCTCCGCGGAGGCCAAGTCGTTCCAGCCGGTGGCGGGCCTGGTGCACCTCAGCCGAACAGCTCCTCCAAGGAGGTGGCGGTAAGTATCCGGCCGCTCCAGCGCTCCAACTCCTCCTGGCTGGCGGTCTCCAGCCGTTGCCGGACCTCTGCTGAGGCCGGGCCAAACTTCAGCTCCACCTGCCGGAACAGGATCACGGCTTGGCCCTTGGCCATGCCCTTGGCCATGCCCTTGGCCATGCCCTGGGCCATGCCCTGGGCCATGCCCTGGGCCATGCCCTGGGCCATGCCCTCCTCCATTCCCTGGCGCTGCCATTCCCTGGTCCATTCCTTGACACGTTCCGCAAGCATGCTCTTCACCTCCTGAAGGTCCCCGACTTCCGGGATGATGGCCCCTGGCATGCGGCCAGGCAACAGCACCCGCCTCATCCACACGGTGAAGGACCGGCGGATGCTGGCTTGCGCGGGAGCTGCCAGCCAGGCGATGAGGTTCTCCAGCACCCGGCTGATGTCCGCCGGGGTTCGGCTGTTCTCGAGGCGGAACAACGCTGCCACCAGGTTGCGCAAGGGGGCGAGCTCGGCCTCCTGGTAGCGGCCTTCATCCAGGAGCAGGTAGCGGACCTCCGGCCGGTACGCCGCCAGGCCACCTGGGACCGGGACGATGAGGTCCCGGATGTTGGTGGCCGCGGTCCAGCGAGGGTCGCCGTTGTACAGTACCACCGGCAGCACCGGCGGCAACTGGCCGCCCGTGCTCAGCCAGCCTTGCCGGATGATGTCCTGATACAAGAGCGCCAGGTAGGCCATGATCCGGACGGCCATGAACCGGTCCACGGACGACTGGAATTCGATGAGCAGGTAGACGAACAGCCACTCCTCACCCCAGCGCACCCGCCAGACGAGGTCATCCTCCCGCTCCCGGAGGTCGTCGGCAACATAGCTGCCGCTCACCCGCTCCAGGGTGGCAAGATCTAGTTGGGCCACCCAGTCCTCCCGGACGAAGCCGACAAGAAGATCGGCGATCATCTCCCGGTGGGAAAAAAGATGCTTGTAACCGCCATCATGGTCCATGACCTGAACATGCCTTTGTCGTTCGGGGATTGCAAGCGGAAAGCAGGGGTCGGTCAGGGGACGGGGCAGTCTCGGCAGTCATCACGGCGAGGCCATCCCCACCCGCAACAGTGAGGGCCAAAGCCGGCTGCTGTGGCGCCCCACCGGCACTGATCGTCCCGCAACGCAGGGCCACGTGGCACGGGTATCCCCAGTAGAGGCTGACCGTGTCTTACGCGCCGGCCCGCCGCTCAGGAACGGAGGGGGGAGCCGGCGGCCTCGAGCAGGGCAGACACCAGATCATCCAGCTGGTGGGGCTTGGGGATCACCTTCCAGACCCCCTGGGCCAGGGCCTCCTCCGCGGAGGCCAGGTCGTTCCAGCCGGTGGCCAACAGTACCGGCAGGTGCGGCCGGATGGCGTGGATGGCCTGGCAGAGCTCCAGACCGGTCATGATCGGCATCCGCTGGTCGGTGAGCACGACATCAAAGCCGTCCGGCATCTCCTGGAGCCGCTCCAGGGCCTGGTCCGCCCGGAAGCAGGCTGTGACCTCGAACCCGAGCCTCTGGAGGGTCATCCTCCAGACGGAAAGACTCATCTCCTCGTCGTCCACATACAGCACGCGAATGCCTTTGGCCGGCATAGGCTCTCCCTCCCCTTCCTGTTGTGATGCGGGCAGGCGCCCTGGGGCATTCTCCTCTGGCAGAAAGACCAGGAAGCGGCTGCCTTGACCGGGCCGGCTGTGCACCTGTACACCGCCGCCATGGGCCAGGACCACCCCGTGGGCCATGGCCAGCCCCAGTCCCGTCCCCTTGCCCAGTGCCTTGGTGGTGAAGTACGGCTCGAAGATTCTCTGCCGGGTCGCCTCGTCCATGCCTGAGCCGGTATCCGTCACGGTCAGCCGCAGGTAGGTGCCGGCTGGCAGGCTCAGGGGGACCTCCGCGGCGGCCGGCAGCTCCGCCCGGTCCAGGCGCACCTCCAGGGTCCCCCCGCCGGCCATGGCCTGTTGGGCATTGGTGACCAGATTGAGGACCACCTGCTGGAGCCCGGCGGGGTCGCCGAGCACCGGTCCGCAGGCCTGGTCCAGCTCCTGATGGAGGGTGATCCCCGGCGGCAGGGCACCGGACACCCCACGCAGGGTCTCGGCCAGGAGGTCCTGCAGCCGCACCGGCACCCGCTCGCCGGTGGGCTGCCGGCTGTAGGCCAGGAGCTGCCGCACCACGGCCGCCGCACGGCTGCCAGCCTGGGCGATGCCGTCCAGGCTCTCCCGCAGTGGTCCGGCTGCTTCCGCCTCCAGGAGCGAGAGCCGAACATGGCCCTCGATGATGTTGAGGATGTTGTTGAAGTCGTGGGCCACGCCGGCGGCCAGCCGGCCGACGGCCTCCAGCTGTCGGGCCTGCCGCAGCTCCCCCTCCAGCCGTTGGCGCTCGGTGATGTCCCGCACCACCGCCACCACCCGGTCCAGGACACCGGACCTCCCCTGCCGGCTCAGACGAAGCTCGGCCAGGATCTCGCCACCGGCACGATGGGGCAGGCGGAGATGGAGATCCGTACTCGCTCGCCCGTCCCGGAGCACTTGCAGCCCCCGCTCCACCCGCTGGCGCTCGCCCTCCGGCACCAGGGCATCAAGGGGCCTGCCGACGACATCCTGGGGCCGGTGTCCAGTCAGGGCCTCCCAGGCGGGATTCGCGGTCAGGATGAGGCCGTCGGCACCGAGATGGAGCACCCCGTCTTGCATCGTCTCCACCAGTCCCTGGTAGCGGCTGCGGGCCTCTTCGGTGCGCCGCAGCAGGGTGAGCACGAAGTAGCTGAGAAAAGGGGCGACACAGGAGGGGATAATCACCGCCCGCACCAGCCCGGCGGTCTGGAAATCGCCGGTGAGCCGGGTGAGGAGGAGATAGAGAAGAGGGGAAACGGCAACCGCCACCAGGCTGATGGCCGCCACCCCCGGGACCATACCGATTCTGGCCAGGGCGCTCAAGTCCACGACACAATCCGTTCCTTCAGGGGAGATGTCCTCGCTGCTCCGGAAAAAAGCCGCTGCCCGCACCAACAAAAAAGGACCTGACCGCGGGTGGGCCAAGTCCTTGGATGCTGCTGGTGCACCCGGAGGGATTCGAACCCCCGACCTACGGATTCGTAGTCCGGCGCTCTATCCAACTGAGCTACGAGTGCATGGATCCGAGTCATATACCCCAATTGCCTGGATTCGGCAAGAAGAACCCGGTCAGCGCCGATACCGGCATCCGGCCGCCGGGACCACGCCCCCGCCGGCGGGGGATCGACCGACCGCCGCGTCAGCTTTGGCGTCCTCCAGCGCGTCGGGCGGCAACGCGGGATTGAGCTGCGCCAACGCATCGCGCAGCCGCTGGGCGAGCACCACCTCGCCGTAGTCGCGCCGCTCGGCCGCTGGCATGTCCGGCGCGAGGTCTGGGGCCGTGGGCGATGCGCCAGCCGATCGCCTCCAGCCACGCGAGGGCGGCCTGTTCGACGACGGATTCGGTGAAAGCCATCACCCTTTCCCCTCCATGATCGTCCACACGCGGTGGTAGCTCGCTCCACGCTCGCCAAGCGCACGGCGCCAAGTGTCGACGGTCGAAGCACGCAACCGATTGCGTATGACGTGCAGTGACTCGCTCGCCGTGACTCCGAGAGCGGTCGCCAGTGGCGTGGCGGCAGTTCGTGGCACACCGAGAAGGCGCAGTGCTACCGCTTCGTCCGAGTTGACCCCGTAGTAGACGCGAGCCGGCAAGTTGCGGAGCGTTCGTTGGTCATCTTCCGACATCGACTCGAGCGTGTCGCCGACGGTGAGCGACTGCAGGGCCGCCAAGCCCCAGGACGCCGTCTGCGTGAGGCGGCCGAAGATGCTTCGGCAGCATCGCGTCATGGCATCGACGGGGTCCGAGCCGTCCCCTCCTGCACGGCCCGCCGTCCTGAAGTACTTGGTGGCCATCTCCGGAAGCGGTCGGCCTTGCACCCAGTCACAGATGATTCGAGCGAGCGTGTCCCCGTCCGGCTGCGTCCCGCCGGTGACTTCCCGAAGCGGCTCCCGCAGCTCGGGAACCCGCAGCAGAATGCCCATCATCTGCTGCAAGTTCGCGCGTTGTGACGTGAACAGGTCCGGCGACCAGACCGCACTGGTCACGCCCGCTTGATTGAGACGGACAAGCGTGTTCGAGACGGACTCCCACGAGAACCCTGTCGCATCGACAAGCTTGAGTGGCTGCCCCTTGATGCGCTCGGCGTAGTTGTAGACCCCCTGCACAAGGCTGTCGGCCCATCCCTTGTGGCTCTTGCGGAGCGCCTGGAAGCCGAGAGTGCCGCGCAGCACCTGTTCGACCTGTGCAGCGAAGCGCTCATGGCTTCCGATCTGCCGATAGGTGTGGGCGAGGTATTGGAGGAACGACGACCAGCCCGGCTGCCACGCGAGCGACTCCAGCCGGAGCAGGTCGCCACTTGCCGCGACCTGCTGAACGAGGTCGACGAGGGTCGAGTTGAGCGAGCCAACCGACCGTGCGATGAACGTCTCGAGCTGCCTGGCCTTTGCCTCATCATGCCCGGCCAGCGCGACGATCCCGAGGTCGCCCTGGTCGACGCGCCCTGTGCGGCCGGCGATGTTCCAGAAGTCCTCGGGGGGCATGTCCTGGCCGTAGGGGTACTGGTGGCTCGCGAACACCACGCCGGAGACTGGGAAGTTCACCCCCTGGGCGATGGTGGTCGTGGCCACGAGCGCCCTGAGCAATCCTTGTTGTGTCATCCACTCGACAAGCGTTCGTGTGTCTTCCGAGAGCCCGGCGTGATGGACGCCGATCCCGTATTCGAGGAGCGTCGTCAGTGGGAAGTCCGTACCCATCTCGTCTTCGAGGAAGCGCTGGATCTGGGCGAGATCCCCGCTCGATACGATGCCCCGGTTCTCTTCGACCTTGAAAGCGTTCGCGATCCCCCAGCTGTTGCGCGGCTTGTCCACGAGCACGATGACCGTCCCTCGCCGCTGGAGCAGGTGCGCCGTGGCCGCTGCGAGCTTGCCAGGCGATCCTGATACGTCGGACCAAGCGAGACCCAAGGGACGACGATCCGCGAGCTCGAGCTCCTCGGGGATGCTCAGCGTGTTCCGCGACGTATGTCGCGTGACCAATCGAATGCCGAAGTCACCGCGCCTGGTTCCCCGGACAGGCTTGGCGATGGCGATGATGCGATCGTTGGGGCTCCAGTCGACGCCGAGCTCGATGTTCCTGTTGCTGTCGGGCGAGAGCCACCGAGCGATCTCGGCGGCGTTGCGGACGAACGGCGTGAGGAGCAGGAACTGCGCGTAGCGGCACTCGCGGTTGATCGTGGCAAGCAGCAGCTCCAGCTTCAGCCCGCGGGCCTGCGACGCAAGGCCGTGGGCTTCGTCAACGACAACCAGTGTGAGCGGGCGACCGATCTTCGTCTCCCACTCGCTACGGAGCATCAGATCCAGCTTCTCCGGCGTCGTGACCAGGACGCGGAATTGCCGCTTCGCGTCCTGATCCGTGAGCATGTCTGCCTCCAGCCCATCGATCTCGAGCGCGGGGCTCACCTTCTCCACCACGATCCCAAGCGGCACGAAGTCGCAACGGAGCCGTAGCGCAAGCTGGTTGACCAGTGCACGTGTGGGCGCGAGGTACGCGACCCAGCCGCGCTCATGGTCGAATTGGTTCAACGCCTGCAGAATGCGGAACTCTGCAATGAACGTCTTGCCACTCGATGTCGGGAGGCTCACCACGACCGAGCGGTGTCCCGACCCAAGCAGACCTTGCTCCCGAAGCGTGCGCCGCTGTGGTGGCAGCATCTCGAAGATCGGCTGCTTTCTCTTTCTTGCCATGACGGATTCGACGAACTTTGTGACGCGGCTGTTGACTGCGCGGGTCACCATCCAGATGCTATTGTCCGCGAGCGTACGCGCCGTTCGTCCAAGCAGCCGCGCCAGCGTCTCACGCTCCATCAGTCGCCCTTTCGCGGCGGTGCTGATCGCGCGGTCGAACTGCGCTTCGAGTTGCTCGCGCACGTCGTAGTGGCCGTCGACAGGTCCTTGAGCAAGATAGGTACCGAGAATCTCGGCTGCTTTCGCGAGGTGGTACTGTGACATCAGATCCCATGCCGGGCGTACATCCTTGTTCCGCTCTGCCTTGGCAAGAAACGTCGCCTCGCCTTCCCGCTGCTCGGCGCGCAGTCGAGCCACCGCGCTCTGAACACCGTCGAGGTCCTCCCAGCCCTGCTTCCGCAGCAGACGCAGCCAGATTTCGTAGATGGTCCGCTCGACGCGTTGTCCCCAGCCCTCGGCGGGTGCCGGCGCAGGGAACATCACGCCCGCAAGGATACGACGAACGTCGGCTCCACGGTCACCTCCATACATCACGTTGGGAGGAGCCGTTGCCTCGGACGATGTCTTGACCTCGCCGAACGCGAGCCAGATGCTGCCGTCGAGTCTGCAGAACCCTACGAGGTCGGTGCCTGGCAAGCTCGCTCGGGGCGTCCGGCGATCACGAACCGTGTTCCACGGCCAGTGGAGCTCGCGGCCCGAATCGCTCTGGAGCGCACACTCCGCGAGCGCCTCACCGACTTCCCATCCCTCCGGATCAGGGACGGCACGAAGCAGGCGCTCGACCTGATCAATGGACATGTCAGTGGTGGCCAACCCTCGCAAATCAGCTTCGAACCCCGAATCCGCATCGGCGACTCGCGGCCGAACAACATCGCGGAGGAAAACGGCAAAACGCACGCGATCGTCAACGGCGCGCCCTTGCCAGGATACGCTCGCATACGTTGCCGAGTAGCTGACCTTGGATGCGAGGGCTGTGGACATCAGACAGCCCCCCCGATGAACTTTTCCGCGTCCTTCACCCGCAGGTCGCCGGAGATGCGCCTGGGCAACAGCGCGTCGCGCAAGGTGGCGAGACTCACCCCCCATACCCAGCCTTCTCCCGCCCCTGCCACCGGCCCACGCCCGGCGTGGCAGGTGCTGGCGGTGCGAGTGACTTGGGCCACTCCTGCCGGGTTCTTTCGCTTTGCCAAGCTCGACCTCACGAGACTACCGCGGACAAGTGCGCGCCGGGGGCGTCTCACCTCCCCGGTCCGCGAGGCCGATGATCCCGCGCCGGCCCAGCTCCCGGAGAAAGGCGGCCACCGGCAGCTCCGCCTCCCGGGGCTCCAGCCGGTGCTGGCGGGCAAAGGCCGCCGCCACCTCGGCCACCGTGCGGTGGCCGTCCACCAGGTCCCAGACCGCGGTGCCCAGACGGTCCAGATCCAGGGGCCGGCGCTGGGGGGAACCGGCCAGCCCCAGGCCCCGGACCAGCCTGGCCAGCCAGGGCCTGAGCTGCACCGGGTAGGACAGGCGCACCAGGCCGCCGGCCAGCCGCTCCTCGGCCACGGCCAGGCTGCGCACCGGCACGCAGGCCAGGGCCGCCATGCGGCCGGCGGGCGGCGGGCGGCCGCCGGCTTCAGACGAGGCCATAGCCTTGGCACAAGGACAGAAATTCGGCGGGTGGCAGGTCGGGCCCATCCAGGCGCGCCGCCAGGATGCGGTCGGCCGCCGGCAGCTGCCACAGGCGGGCCTGGGCCGGTACCGGACGGCGGTCGAGCAGGCGCTGCCACCAGGGCCGGGGCGGCCGTTGCCAGGCCAGGACCCCATCCGACCCCTGCCAGGCCGCAGCAGGAATCCCCAGCTCCTGGCCGGCAAACGCGGCCAGGCCGCCGGCCGCGGCCAGCCGCTCGGCGGCCAGACCCCACCGCCAGAGGAAGAGGTGGCGGCGGCCGGCGGCCAGGCGCAGCCGGAAGACCCCGGCGTCGAACCGGGACTGCCGCAGGATCCAGCCGGCCGGCAGCTCGGCCCGGATGTCGTACAGGCTCCACAGGGAGCGGTCGCGATCGCCCACCGAGAGCGAGGCGAGAAGGCGAGCCGCCAGGGTCGATGGCGCCGGCTGCCCCGCCGGGGTCAAAAACTGCACCAGGAGAGCGGTCCTGGTCTTATGGCAGAGGATCACCCCGCCCCAGCCGGCCCGCGTCCCGTCCTGCCAGGCGAAGCCGGCGGTCTGCCAGCGGTCCTGGCCGCGCCAGGCCGGCGGCCACGGCCAGGGCTCGGCCTGGCGCCTGGCCCGGCGCCATGCGGCCAGAAGCCGCTGCCGCTCCTTCTCCGGCTGCAGGCGCCGGCGGCCGGGCCACCACTTGACCTCGAAGACCGGCCCCGCCTCGTCCGCCAAGAGGAGGTGCCGGCGGCCCACCGCCACCGGCGCCCAGGTTGCGGGGGCCGAGAAGAGGAGCCCACTCCAGGCCAGCTGCCGCCAGCCGCTCCCGTCACCGGGGTAGGAGGTCATCCCAGGCGACCGCGCCGCCTTTCCTGCCGTCCTCGACCGGGGCTGCATGGTGGCGGTCGTGGCAGGCCATCTCCGCTTCCAGGAGGTGGGTGGCGGTGAGCTTCACGGAGTTGCCCATCTTCTGCTCCTCGTCCCGGGCGTTGTGCTGCAAGACGATGCTGATCCGGCTGCCGTCCGGCTCCTCGAAGGACCACTTCCAGGCCACCACCACCCCGAAGGGGTCGCCCCGCCACTCGTCCGGCTTGCCCAGCCGCTCCTGGTAACGCTTCAGCAGCTGGTCGAAATACGGCTTCGAGGCGTCGGCGTACTTGAGCTTGATGCGGACGATGGCGCCCGGCGCCGCGCAGGTGCCGTACCACACAACGCCGGTCTTGAAGCCTGGCCGCTCCCGGATCTCCACCTCGTGGAGGTATTCGGTGAAGCGGATCGGCTGGTCGGTGTCCATGGCCACAAGGTCCGGCACGCTGCCGACCGTCTGGCCCAGGGTGAGCCCGGCGATGCCCCGGGGGGCCGCTGCCTCGGTGGGGGCCATGGGACCGGAGAGGGTGGTGAGGGCAGCCAGGAGGACGAGAAATCGCATGCGCGGGTCTCCATGAGGAGGTCCTAGTAGGCCAGCCGGCCCAGGGACTTGGTGATCAGGGCAAGCCCCATGGCGAACATGCCGGTGAGTCCCATGCCGCAGGAAAAGCCAGCCAGGAGCACCGGCGCGTACTGGCGCCACATGACGCCGTAACGCTTGAGGAAAAAGAAGCGCCCGAGAAGCGCTCCCGCGACCTCCAGGAGGAGGCCGTGCGGGGTGGTCTGGCCCAGGCCCCGCACCACGCCGTAGACCAGGAGCACCGGCAGGCCCAGGAGCGAGAGGATGGCGTAGGTCAGAAGGCCAAAGCCCAGGCCCGCCGCCAGATGCAGCCCGTTCAAGGCCTGGAAGAACAGGGAGTTGCCCTCCAGGGTGGAGGTCTGCATCAAGAGGCTGTTCAGGGCCTGCAGATGCCACAGCTCCTGGGCGTAAGGATAGTTGGCGGAGGGGATGGGCGCAAGCCGCCAGATGAACTGGGAGAACAGAAGACTCGCCACCATGACCACCGGAAAGACGACCAGCTCCGCCTTGATGATGCCCCGGATGCTGGTGCCGGTGAGCTCGATCTGCCGGAAGTGCACGGTGGTCTCGCCGTAGTTGTGGATGGGGATGGGCGCGTACCAGATCTCGATGCCCTGGTAGCCGAAGAAGCGGGCGCCGGCGATGAAGCTGGCCTCCCGCACCAGGGGCAGGCTGACGAACTGGCCGGCAATCCCCTCCATGCGGGCGGTGATGTAGGAGACCACCGGTGTGTAGACGAAGCCGTAGAGGAGGAAGAAGCCCCAGGGGAAGGTGGGCACCAGCCACACCGACAGGCCCACATAGGCCAGGGTGGAGAAGACGTAGATGGCGATGGAGATCCAGAAGTTGAAGTCGCCGCGGCCCGGCGGCGGGGAGAACAGGTCCCGAAAGCTGCCCCGGTTGGGCCCCCGGCCGGAGGTGAAGGAGCGGATGACGTGCCAGATGCCGACCACAGCGATGGCCAGCCCCAGGCCGATGCCGAAGGAGAGGTAGAAGTCGAAGGTGTTGGCGAACACCGTGTCCACGGTGGCCATGCCGGGGTGCCAGCGGGAGAGGATGCCGTGCCGGTACAGGATGGGGTTGGCGATCATGGTGATGATGAGCCCCACCAGGCCGCCGATCACCGCCCAGAACGGCAGCACCATGCCGATGAAGACCAGCCCCAGATCCAGCTGCAGGCCGAAGGCCACTGCCGGCAGGATCGCCTCGGTGTGGCTGGTCAGCTCGACCCAGGGGATGGGAATGAGCCGGATCGGCTCGGTGAACATCAGGCCCGACAGGGTGGGCAGGAGGACATACAGGCCGCCAAAGGCAAGGCCGATGACGCCGCCGATGGAGAACACCCGCCACTTCCAGCTCTTGGCCGCGTCATCGGTGGATTCCGCCAGGGCCATGGTGCCCAGGGCCCCCACCGGCGCCATGGGGAAGGGCAGCTTCTCCACGTCGGAGGTGATGCGGTACAGGGCGTAGCCCAGGCCGAAATGGTCGATACGCTGGATGAGCTGCGCCCCCACCAGGAGGAGGATGGGGACCAGCCAGTCCCGGTGCAAGAAGGTGCGCTCAATAAGGGAGGTGGACTCCGGGGCCGGCGCCACCCAGGCCGGGATCAGCTCAGTCAATCCCAGCATCTTGGCCGCGTCGGACTGCACCAGGTACTGGCTCCACAACAGGCCCTGGAAGGGCGACGCCAGGGCGGCGCCGGCCATGTAGTAGAGAAGGAAGATCTCCTGCTGTTTCAGCTCGGTGTAGGAGCGCTTGGCGATCTCGGCAAAGAGGATGATCGTCACCCAGCGGGCCGCCGGCCCGATGCCGGAGCCGATCACCAGCTGCAGATACATGCTGCCGGGCATCATGAGAAAGCCGATGAAGATCGCCCCCACCACCGTCTTCCAGTCGAAGCCTTCGGCAAAGGTGGTGGGGGTCTTCACCAGATCCCGGTATTCGGCAAGCTCCTTGTCGTCGTACATGGGGTGGCGTCGTCCCGGCGATGGGAGGGATGGGATTTATGGGATGAATGGGATGGATCCCAGGCCAGACTCCATCCGAACCGTCCCTGCCGGTCCCTTCAATGTTGGACATTCCTTGTTGGACATTCGTTATTCGCTCCCCTTCAATCCGGCAGCACCAGGTAGCTGGCGTACGAAAACCAGCCGACCACCGCCCAGATGCCGCCCATGACCAGGTCGCCCACCACCAGGCCGATGAACAGGAGGCGCAGGCGGTTGAACAGGCCGATGCCGCCGTAGCGCATGACCAGGCTGTTGGCCAGCCAGCCCAGAAAACAGCTGAACCAGACCAGGCGCATGGCCGAGCTGTAGGCGGCCAGGTAGCCCAAGGGGTGCAGGGGCCACCAGGGAAAGCGGTGGTAAGCCACGACCAGGGCCAGCATCACCAGGCCGCCGATGGTGGCAAAGACCAGCACCCAGTGGCCGGAGTGGATGGGGGCCTCCACCAGCACCCGGACGTTCTCGTAGACCGTGAGGGTGGAGCTTAGTGCCCAGTCCATCTTGAGATCCCGGATGCCGTAGCGGTAGCAGAGGCTGAGCATGGCAGCGCCGGCCACCGCCACCCCGGCCACCAGGGCGACGACAAGACCCGCATGCACCAGGACCTGATTGCCGGCCCGCCGGGTGACCCGGCGGGCATGGAACAACGAGGGCAGGAGGGCCTCCCGCAGGTCCAGGAACAGGACCTTCTGGAGCACGGCGGTCATGAGCAGGCCGGCCTGGGTGAAGAAGCCGGGGCCGAAGAGGGCCAGGAGGCCGTCGCTGGGTGCCGCGGTGAGGGTGAAGTAGGCCAGGCCCCCCTGGCAGATGACCCGGCTGGCCACCAGGGTGACCATGAAGCCGGCGCCCAGGACCAGGACCGCCACCGGCACCGGCATGCCGAA
>JBFMBH010000019.1 GCA_040755095.1 Thermodesulfobacteriota bacterium | reverse complement strand
CCCATCGGCAACCTGACCAGCCAGTTCTTCGCCAACGTCTACCTGAACCTTCTCGACCAGTTCGTGAAGCACTCCTTGCGCTGCCGCTTCTACCTGCGCTACTGCGACGACTTCGTCCTTCTGGCCGCCAGCCGCGACCAGCTTCTGGCCTGGCGGGCGGCCATCGCCTTGTTCCTCGCCTCCGCCCTGGCCCTGAACCTGAACCCCCGCCAGCGGCTGGCACCGGCCCATGGCGGCATCGACTTCGTGGGCTACATCGTCCGGGCCGACTACTCTCTCGTCCGGCGCCGGGTGGTGGGTAACCTGACCGCGCGGCTGCGCGCCGCCGAGCAGCACCTGGTCCGCATCCTCCCCGACGCCACCCGCTTCTCCTTCGACCTGCCCGCCCTCGACCGCCTGGCCGCGACCATCGCCTCCTTCCTGGGCCATGCCCGCCATGCCAACAGCCGTCGCCTGGTGGCCGCCCTCTGGGAGCGCCACGCCTTTCTTGGCCGCTTTTTTCTGCTGACCCCCGATCTTTATCGCCTCGTCCCCCGTTTCCGGCCACCGGCCGGCCTGGGGCGCGTGGCCAGCCAGTACCGCTTCTTTCGCTGGCGGTTCCCGGAGACGGTGGTTTTCCTCCAGGTCGGCGCCTTTGTCGAGTTCTATTCGGCCCGGGACGAGGCGCTTTCGTCCTGCCTGGGCCTGTCCCCCCTGGCCGCCAACCGCCGGGGCGCCCGCTACGGCTTCCCCCTCGCCCAGTTTCCCCGCCGTCGGGCTGCGGTGCTGGCCTTCGGCCGCCCCGTCCTCTTCGTGGCCGAGGCCGTCCCCTGGCACGCCGGACCGGAGCGCGGGGTGGGCACCGCCCCCGCCAACGCCCTCCAGTCCGGCATCGCCCCGCCGGTGGCGGTAGCGCATCCCGCCATCAAGCCCCGCCTGCCGCTCTGGCTGGACGAGCCCCGGCTGGCCGCCTGACGCCTGGCCCGCTGGCCCAGCGGCTCGACACCCGCCCGGTGTTTTGGTAGGGTAGGTAACCATCGGCTACAGGGGTACCGAGAACCGGAGGCGACCATGCCCCCACACCAGCCCTCCCCCGCCGGGGGGCCCCAGCGGGGGGAGGCCGGGAGGGGGGCAGCAGCCGCCAGCGGTGGCAATCCAACTGCCCATCCGCCGGCCGAGCGGCGACCGCCATTCCTTCCTTCGTGTGCGAGGAGCCCATGCCTTCATCCGCTGATTACGATACGCCGTGGAAGGAGATCCTGACCCGATACTTTCCGGAATTCATGGCCTTCTTCTTCCCCGTGGCCCATGGCGGCATCGACTGGTCCCGGGGCCATGTCTTCCTGGACAAGGAGCTGCGGCAGGTGACCCGGGACGCCAAGCTTGGCCGGCGGCTGGCGGACAAGCTGGCCCAGGTGTGGCGCCGAGACGGCGGCGAGGCCTGGGTGCTGGTGCATCCGGAGATCCAGGGCCAGCCCCAGGAGGTCTTTGCCAAGCGGATGTATGTGTACAACTACCGGATCTTCGACCGTTATGATCGCCGGGTGATGAGCTGCGCGGTGTTGACGGATGACCGGGCCGACTGGCGCCCGGACCGGTACGGATACGAGCTGTGGGGCTGCGAGCTGGGCTTCCGCTTCCCGGTGGCGAAGGTGTTGGACTACGCGGACCGCTGGGAGGCCCTGGAGCAGGACCGCAATCCTTTCGCGGTGGTGGTGATGGCGCATCTGAAGGCCCGGGAGACGCGGGATGCAGCGATCGAACGGGCGCGGTGGAAGTTCGATCTGGTGCGTCGGCTCTACGACCGGGGGTATGCTCGGCAGCAGGTGATCGATCTTTTTCGTTTCATCGACTGGCTGATGCAACTGCCGGAGGAGCTGGAGCAGGGATTTTTTCAGCAGCTGGTGGCGTTCGAGGAGGAAACGACCATGCCGTATGTATCCAGTGTGGAGCGGATCGGAAGGAAGAAGGGTCTTGAGCAGGGGTTGGCCCAGGGTCTTGAGCAGGGTCTTTCCCAAGGTCTTTCCCAAGGTCTTTCCCAGGGTCGTCGTGAGACCCAGCTGGCGGTGGCGTCCAGGCTGCTGGGGATATTGGACGACGAGGCGATTGCCACCAGCACCGGGTTGTCGGTGGAGGAGGTGCGGAAGCTGCGCGCTGAAGGCTTGTCGGAGTCGGGGGGAGGCGGATCATAACAAGAAGGGGCCGGCGTGGCGGATCGGCCTGCAGAAGGGGTTGGCCCAGGGGCATGAGCAGGACGGCCGTATCGTCCGCCGCCTCGGCCTGCCAACGAAAGAGGTCCGGCAGCAGCGGGTGAGCGGCCTGCCGGCTGCGGGGGCAGTGATTCGTCGCAGGATGCTCGGCAGCGGCGTGGGACCGAGAGGGGCTGCCCCCAGCGCCGGACTCCGGCAGCGGCAGCCCCGCTGGCCCGGGGGATGCGTCCGGCAGGGCGGAAAGTCCTTCGGATTTCCGGACGGTTCGTCTGGAAAGAACCACAAACGGCTGCAGGCTGCGGCCGTCGCCTCTTCGCTTCTCGTGGATATTGCACGCTTTTCCGGGTGATCATGGCCTGGGTCTGGCCGTGGCTTGATTTGTGCATTCGCCTCGTCATGACTGCTGGCGTGAATCAACACTTTCCCGGAAGAAAGGAGGTCCAGCCCATGAAGAAGACGACGATCTGCTTGGCCGCTACGGCGGTGCTGGCCATGCTGAGTGCTCCTCTGGCCGCCGGCGCCGCGACCTTCGATCTCGGTGCCGACTGGAGCGACGCTGCCAACCCCAACGGTCCCTGGGCTTACCGCCAGGGGGATACCCTCTTGCCCAACATCCCGGATTTCCTGCCGGGCCAGCCTGCCTGGACCTGGGTGCAGTGGCCGGGGTTCGGCCACACGCCGATCCTGATGCAGGCGGCCGGCGATCACGCCGCTGGGCTGGACGTGCTGGCCGGGGACGTGACGGTGCACGGCACCGACCCGCACAACACCCTGGGGAACGGCGCGGCCAACATCACCTGGACCAGCCCCCTCACCGGCACAGCGGCCATTTCCGGTCAGGTGTGGATGGCGGGCGGCCTGGGCCGGAGCAACCACTGGCAGGTCTCCCTGAACGGCGCAGTCCTGGCCAGCGGCGACGTCTGGGACGGCGATCCCTGGAGCCGGGACAACCCGTTTGACTGGGGCACCCTCACTCAGGCGGTGCAGGCCGGGGATGTCATCGCCTTTACCACCTGGGGCAACGGCACCCCCCCATTTCGTGGGGATCGATCTGGCCATCGAGGCCCAGCCGGTGCCAGTGCCGGCCTCCCTGCTGCTCGTAGGCTCCGGCCTCCTGGGGCTGGCGGGCCTCCGCCATCGCCGCCGCTCCTGAGGCGGCGGTCCCCAGACCTTGGCGGGCGGCCGGAGAGCAGGCAAGCGGTCGCCCCGCCGTACCCCCCGCGCGTACTCCCTCAAGAAACAACGGCCACCAGAGCGGACTCCCGGCGTTTCACCCAGTTGGGTGTGCCCGGCACATGGCAACTCCTTCCTCGGCGCTTTGCCCAAGCGGTCCCTGGTCGGGGCTACCTGGCGGAGCTGTTGAAGACCTCCGGGTAGAGCTTGGCGGCGCAGTCCGGACAGATGCCGTGGGAGAAGAGCAGGCCGGAGTGCTGGCTCAGGTAGGCCTCCACCTGGGTCCAGTAGCCCTGATCGTCCCGAATCTTCTTGCAGGAGCAGCAGATGGGCAGGATGCCCTGCAGGGTCTTGATCTCGGCCAGGGCTTGCCGCAGCTCGGTGATGAGGTGCTGCTGCGCCCGGTCCCGCTCCTCGATCGCGCGGCGGAGGCGGATGGTCTCCGAGCAGCGCATGATGAGGGAAAGGAGCCGCTTCGAGTCCACCGGCTTCGGGATATAGCCGTCGACTCCCAGCTCGATGGCGGTCAACAGGAGATCGACCTCACTGAACGCCGAGGTGACGATGGCCCGCATGGTGGGCTCCAGGCGCTTCATCTGGGCGATCATCGCCAGGCCATCCATTCGGGGCATGCGGATGTCGGAGACGACAATGTCCGGCCGCATTTCCTGGAAGGCCTCCAGACCCTCCCTGCCGTCGGCCGCCAGGTGGACCTCCCGGACCCGGCGCCGCAGGAGGGCAGCGAGCCGTTCCCGGGTAATGGCCTCGTCCTCCACATAGAGCACCGAGACGTCCGCCAGTCCATGGTCTGTCCGATCCACAGCGGTCTTGTCATTCATGACTGCGGCCCCCCAAGCGCCACTTGCAGCTCCGCCCCATCCCCGGTGTTCCGAACCGACAGACTGCCGCCCATGTTCTTTTCGATGATCATCTTGGCCATGTAGAGGCCGATGCCGGTGCCCTGGCCCGGCTCCTTGGTGGAGAAATAGGGCTCGAAGACCCGGTCCAGGAGAAGGTCCGGGATGCCACCGCCGTTGTCGGCCACCCGGATGACAACCCGGCTGTCCTCCCGGGCGAAGCTCACCTGCACCCGGCCGTGCTCCGGCTGGCCGCAGGCGGCGCGGCGGGCAAGAATGGCATCCTGGGCGTTGCCCAGCAGGCTTAAGAATACCTGCTTGAGCTCGTTCTCGAAGCCGTACAGGTGCATGGCCGGGCACTCCTCCACCTCCTCCCCGGGGCCGAAGCTTGTCTGGTGCACGAGACAGGTGAGCGACCACAGGATATCGTGGCTGGCCAGCTGCGGGGAGAGCAGCTCCAGCACCCGCACGACCGCCTTCTTGGCGTCGAAGAGGGTCCTGGCCTTGTCCGGCTGGAAGAAGTTGCGGAAGTCGTCGATGGTCCGGGACATGAAGCAGATCTGGGCCATGGCCTGGGTGGTGGCCCGCCGGAGATAGGCCCCGTCCAGCAAGCCGGCCGAAAAGGCGTCTTGCACGTCCTGGACGATCACCGCCACCGCGTTCAGGGGCTGGCGCCACTGGTGGGCGATGGCGCCCAGCATCTCGCCCATGGCCGCCAGCTTGGACTGCTGGACCAGGAGCCGCTCCTTGTCGAGACGGGCCCGGGTCTCCTCCTCCACCCGGGCCTCCAGGGTGCGGTTCAGCTCCCGCAACTGTTCTTCGGCCCGGCGGCGGCGGGTGATGTCGATGGTGAAGCCGGCCAGCAGGGTCGAGCCGTCCGGCCGGACAATGGGGAACTTGATGGTGGTGTAATGCCGGCCGCCGAAGTCTTCGTCCAGCTCCAGCACCTGGCCGCTGGCCACCACCGCGAAGTCATCCGCCGTGATCTTCCGGGCAAAGTCCAGGGGGAAGAGCTCTTCCATGGTCTTGCCGATCATTTCCCGCGCGGACACGCCCAGCATGTCCCGGTAGTTGTCGCTCACCGCCAGGGAGCGACTGACGCCGTTCTCCAGGCGCTTGATGAAGGTGTATACCGGTGTGTGGCGCATGAAGAGGGCAAACATCTGCTGGCTTTCCCGGAGCGCCTCCTCGGCCGCCCGGCGAGCGGTGATGTCTCGGGCCGCGGCATAGAGTCGGCCGCCGGCCGCCGGCGTGGCGTTCCACTCCAGCCAGCGCCACGAGCCATCCCGGTGGCGGTAGCGGTTGGTGAAGGCCCGGGTAGGCTCGCCGGCCAGATGCCGCTCCATCTCGGCCAGGTCGTCCGGGTGGATGCGGGCCGCAAGCGGCGTGGCCAGAAGCTCTTCCAGGGGATAGCCCAGGGTGGTGGTCCAGGCCGGGTTGAGCTTCTGGAACGAGCCGTCCGGGGCGGCGACGCACAACAGGTCCGGGATGACGGCAAAATACCGCTCCAGCTCATCCTTGGCCTGGCGCAGCTCTTCTTCGGTCTGGCGGCGCGCTGCGGCTTCCTCGTCCAGCACCGCCCGGGCCGCCTCCAGCTGGGCCGCCATGTGGTTGAAGGCCCCAGCCATCTCCCCGAATTCGTCCGCGGCGGCCAGCGGCACCCGGTAGGCAAGCTCGCCCTGCCCCAACCGGACCGCCCCCCGGTGCAGCTCGGCAAGCGGCCGGGTCATGCCGCGGTACAGAACGCCCAGTACCACCATGAGGCCTAGCGCCATGACGGTCAGGGTCAGGAGCCCCTGGCGGCTCAGCGCTTCCTGCACCGTCATGAACCGCAGGTGGCTTCTGTCCTTGAGGTCCTGGGCGTCGGCAAGCATGGATTGGAGCTGGCCGGTGAGCTGTTCGGCCCGTCGAGCCCGCCTTTCCCGGGTGGCGGCGTCCTCCGCCGGCCCCGCGGCCTGACTGCCGGCCAGGGAGTCGAAGAGCCCGCCCAGGGCCAGATGCTTGTGGCTGAGCTGGCCGGCCAAGGCGGCAATCTCCGGCTCGTCCCGGTCGATCGCCAGAATGAGGCAGGCCATGGCGGCATGCTGCTCCTGCCACTGGCGGAGGGTCTGCGCCTCGTCGCCGTGTCCCAGGCTGTTGCTGAGGATGGCGAGATCGAGCACCGCCCGGAAGACCTGATCGATGGCGTGCAGGCTGGCGGTAGCGGCGCTCAGCCGCAGATGGATGGCATAGTAGACGCCGCCGGCGGTCAAGGGGATGAGGGCGCTCAGGAGCACCCCCAGGAGGATCTTGTGACGGATCCGCATCGTGCCTCCGGGCCGGGTCCGGCCGTTCTCGTTACAGGTAGCCGACCGGGACGGCATCGACTTCACGGGAAAGCGGCACATCGGTTTCCCGCAGGCAGATCACAGCGCCGTGGCCGATCTCCCTTTTCAGTCGGGCCAGCACCGAAAAATGCCTGGAGGCGCTCGCAGCCGGGCTGGCGCTTTTCTTGAGCTCCACCGGATAGAGGGTATCGCCCTCCTCCAGCAGCAGATCAACTTCCTTCTGGTCGAGATCCCGATAGTAGTACAAGTAGGCCGACTTGCCGTTGTGCCAATAGCTTTTCAGGATTTCCGCCAGCAGATAGGTTTCAAAAATCGCCCCGGACATCGCCCCGGCTTCCAGGGCCTCCGGCGACGGCCAGCGGGTGAGGTAGCTGCAAAGGCCGGTGTCCAGGAAGTAGAGCTTCGGGGTCTTGACCAGCCGTTTCGTCAGATTGCTGTGGTAGGGCGGCAACAGATACACGAGCCCGGAGGTCTCGAGGGCCGCAAGCCATGATTTTGCTGTTTTGTGATCAATGTCCACATCGCGGGCGAGATCGGAATAGTTGAGCAATTGCCCGGTTCTTGCGGCCACGGCCCGCAGAAAACGAGCGAAAGCCGTGCTGTCGCCAAGATTGATGGCTTCGCGGACATCGCGCTGGATATAGGTTTGCACGTAAGAGTTGTAAAAGAGATCCCTGGACATATCGCGGTCAAGGACCATCCTGGGATAGGAGCCAAGCCAGATATCCTGGTACACCGCCAGAACGTTTTTGGAGCTACCGGCCCGGGCCCGGGCCCGCTGCAACCACTCGGCAGTGGGTCGGAAAGGCTCCTGCTCCTCGGCTCGCCCCTCTCTCTCAGCTTGCGAAAATCCGAGCAGATCAATGATCGCGACCCGACCGGCCAAGCTTTCGCTGATCCCCTTCATCAGATGAAACTTCTGCGAGCCGGTCAACCAGAACATGCCGGTCTGCCCGCCCCTGTCTACCGCCATTTTGATGCCGCCGAACAGCTGGGGGGCGTACTGAATCTCATCAATGATCAGTGGCGGTGGGTGGGCCTGCAAGAAAAGAGCAGGGTCGTTGCGGGCCAGTTCCCTTTGCTCCAGATCGTCGAGGGTGACATAACCTCTCTCCTGCTCAGCGCAGGCGGCAAGCAGGGTGGTTTTGCCGACTTGGCGGGGGCCGGTCAGAAGCAGGACCGGGAAACTCTTCGATACGTGCCGGATGGTTTTGCCGAGGGTACGCTCGATCATCGGGGCTCCTCGTTTATTTGGGAATTCATTCCAACTATAAACGAAAACAGACGGATGAGGGCAAAATTTTTCCCCATCGCCAAGCGGCGCTCCACGGCAGCGGTCATGGCCGCTCCTCCGGGGGCCGCAGGGCCCGGCATGCCCGGAAGAGGGCGAGGTCGTAGACGATCTTCAAGCCGCCGGCCAGAAAGAACGGCACGCCCACAAGGGCCGGCTGCGCCAGCAGGAGACCGGCCAGCAGCGGCGACGCGGCGGCGCCCACCGAGCGGGCGATGGTGGTCACCCCCGAGGCGGCAGCCCGCTCGTCCGGCTCCACCACCGCCATGGTGTAGGACTGGCGGGTGGGGACATCCATCTGGCAGATGGCAAAGCGGGCCAGGAGCAGGGCCACCGTCAGCTCCAGGCTGGGCATGAGCGGCACGGCGAGGAGCATGACGTTGGAGGGCAGGTGGGTGAAGACCATGGTGTTGAGGAGTCCGAAGCGCCTGGCCAGGCCTGCCGCCAGCAGGGCCGACGCGGCGGCCAGCAGGTTGGCGCCGAAGAGGATGCTGCCCAGGGGGCCGGCGGCGACACCGAAGCGCAGGTGCAGCCAGTAGGCCAGCATGCTCTGGACGATGAAGCCGCCGGCAAAGGCGTCCAGGGCAAACAGGGCGGACAGGCGCAGCACCGTGCCCCGGGAGCGGTGCAGGCCCAGGGTGCGGCGGCCCGCGGTCGCGGCTGGTGCCACCTCCACCGCCGGCGACAGGCGGGTGAAGAGGATGAACAGGCCCAGGCCGGCCAGGCAATAGCCGGCCAGGACCACCCGGAAGGAGGCCACCTCCGGCAGGCCACCCGCCTGGAGGGCCTGGGCCAGCCAGCCGCCAGCCAGGGCCCCGGCGGCGGTGGCCAGGGAGCCGGCCAGGTTGTACCAGGCAAAAACGCCGGTGCGCCGGCGATCCGGCACCAGCCCGGAGAGCGCCGCTTGCTCCAGGGACAGGAAGGGGCCGATCTCGTAGCCGGTGGGGCTGATGACGCCAATGATGGCGGCCAGACCCAGGAGGATGGGGCTGGTGGTGGCCAGAAAGGCCGCACCCGCCAAGGCCATCAGGGCGGCGCCGAAAAGGAGCATCCGCCGCCGGCCGAAGCGGTCGGCCCGGGTGGTGATGAGAAGCGAGATCACGGCATCGCCGGCCAGGGTCAGGGAGAAGAGCAGGCCGATCCCGGCCTCGGCCAAGCCGATCGCCGCCAGATACAGGGCCAGCACCACGGACAGGAAGCCGTAGGCGAAGAGGCGCAGGATGCGGGTGGCGAAGAGAAGGATGACGTCCCGGTCCTGCCGCATCTCAGACCAGCTCCCCCACCCGCACGATCTTCAAGGCATTGGTGCTGCCCCGGACGCCGATGAGATCCCCCTTGGTGATGGCCACCAGGTCCCCGGGCTCGATGAGCCCCCGGACCTCCAGGGCCGTCACCGCCTGGCGGTTGAGCTCGGTCTGGTCGGTGGTATCGGAGACAAAGGGCACCGACTCCACCCCCCGGTAGAGGGTGACCCGGCGCTGGGTCTGGGGATGGGGCGTGAGGGCGTAGATGGGGATCGAGGCATTGACCCGGGACATCCACAAGGCTGTGGAGCCGCTCTCGGTGAGGGCGAGGATGGCCTTGACCGGCAGGTGGTTGGCGGCGAACATCGCCGCCTTGGCGATGGCCTCGTCGATGCGGCTGAAGGTCTGATCCTGAGGCTCCGGGCAGGCGAGGCGGTCGGCCTGGCGCTCGGTCTGGTGGCAGATCCGGTTCATGGCCGCCACCGCCCGGTCCGGGAAGCGGCCGGTGGCGGTCTCGGCAGAGAGCATCACCGCGTCGGTGCCCTCCAGGACCGCGTTGGCGACGTCGAACACCTCGGCCCGGGTGGGGATGGGGCTGTCCATCATGGAGTGCATCATCTGGGTGGCGGTGATCACCACCCGGTTCCGTTCCCGGGCCAGGCGGATGAGCCGCTTTTGCACCGGCGGCAGGGCGGCGTCGCCGATCTCCACCCCCAGATCCCCGCGGGCGATCATGATGGCGTCGCTGGCGTCGATGATCGCCTCCACCCCCCGCAAGGCCTCGGCCCGCTCGATCTTGGCGACCAGGCCCCCGAAGCCGCCGGCGGCCACGAAGTGGTGACGGGCCGCCACCACGTCCGCCGCCTCCCGGACAAAGGACACCGCGAGATAATCGACGCCGATCTCGGCGGCCAGCCGGATATCGGCCCGGTCCTTGTCCGTAAGGCCTGCCGCAGCCAGGCCCCCGCCCAGCCGGTTCAGCCCCTTGCGGCTGCCCAGCTCGCCGCCGGACAGCACCCGGCAATGGATGGCGCTGCCCGCCACCTTCTCCACCCGCAGGCTGATAAGGCCGTCATCCAGGAGCAGGGTATCCCCGGGCCCCACATCGTTGGCCAGGGCCGGATAGGTGGTGCCCACCCGCTCCCCGGTGCCCGCCTCGGGATCGAGCCCGGTGTCGATGACAAAGGCCGCCCCGTCCGCCAGCTGCACCCGGCCGGCGGCAAAGCCGCCGATGCGGATCTTGGGCCCTTGCAGATCCCCCAGCACGCCGACGCTGCGGCCCGCCGCCTCGGCCCGCTCCCGGAGCAGGTCCACCCGCTGCCGCTGCTGCTCTGCGGCCTCGTGGGAGAAGTTCAGACGGACCACATCCACCCCGGCCTCGATGATCTTGTCCAGCATGGCCGGGCTGTCGGTGGCCGGCCCCAGGGTGGCGACGATCTTGGTGCGGCTGAGCATGCTTCTTCCCCTTTCTGACGTTCCTGGCCCGATCCTACCACTGCCGGCGACATGCCGCCGCGTCGGACAACGTCAGTCCAACCATGGACTGGTATGTTTTGTTATTGGGATTGACAATCTGTTCTCGCCGGGTAGCATGGCGCCATGATCCCGCGCGATATCGCTCCCAAGGTTCTCCAGTACAGCCGCCAGTACCCGGTGGTCACCATCACCGGCCCCCGCCAGTCGGGAAAGACCACGCTGTGCAGAATGCTCTTCCCCGACAAGGCCTACGTCTCCCTGGAGAACATCGAGGAGAGGCGGTTTGCCGAGACGGATCCCAACGGCTTCCTCGCTCGCTTCCCCGCCGGAGCGGTCCTCGATGAGATCCAGCGGGCACCGGACCTGTTGTCGTTCATCCAGGGCATCGTCGACGAGCGCCAAACGCCCGGCATGTTCGTGGTCACCGGCAGCCACAACTTCGCCCTCCTGGCCTCGGTCAGTCAGTCCCTGGCCGGCCGCACCGCGCTGGCCACCCTGCTGCCCTTCTCCCTGGCGGAGATCCGGAAGGTCCGGGGGCTGTCCCTCCTGGACGACGTCCTTCTTACCGGTGGCTTTCCCCGCATCTATGATCAGGAGCTGCCGCCCGGCGAGGCCATGGCCTTCTACGTCGCCACCTATGTGGAGCGGGATCTCAGAATGCTGGTCAATATCAAGGAGCTGTCCCGTTTCGAGGCCTTCCTCAAGCTGGCGGCCGGCCGGACCGGCCAGGTGGTGAATCTATCCTCCCTGGGCAACGATTGCGGCGTCAACCACAACACGATCAAAAATTGGCTCTCCATCCTGGAGGCGAGCTACCTGGTCAAGCTGGTGCCTCCCTATTACCGGAACTTCAACAAGCGGCTCATCAAGGCGCCGAAGCTGTATTTCCTGGATACCGGACTTGCCGCCTTTCTCCTGGGCATTCAGGATACCCGGCAGCTCGGCAGCCACCCCTTGCGTGGCTTGCTCTTCGAGTCCCTGGTGGTCGCGGAGATGCTCAAGAAGCGGTTCAACGCCGGCCAGCCCGACAACCTCTACTTCTTCCGGGACAGCAAGGGCAACGAGGTCGATCTGGTCCTGGACCACGGCCAGGAGATCGATCTCATCGAGGTCAAGGGTGCTCAGACCGTGGCCAGCGACCTCTTCAAGGGGCTTCGCTTTCTGGAAGGCCTGAGTGGTCGGGCCAGGCGGTCCTGTCTGGTATACGGCGGCAGTGGCCATCGGGTGCAGGAAGGGGTAGAGGTCGTCGGCTGGCAGGCCTTGGCCGATTTCGAAGCCTGAGGCCGGGCGACCGCGCCACGGTTGTGCCATCAGGCCCCGGACCGGCCAGGAACGACCACCCCCGCCGGCCAGATCCAGACCCCCACCTGGTTGGCCAGGGCCCGGTCCGCCTCCCACTCCGGGATCGGCGCCAGGTCCCAGCGCCAGGTCCGCAGGGCCGGCCCCGCCAGGTCGCCGTCCAGCACGGTTTCCCGGGAGATCTCCCGGCCCTGGTGGTCCAGAACAAGGTGCGCCTGGTCGGCAATGAGGCAGCGGGTACCGGGCAGGCCTTGCAGCCAGCGGACATGGCGCCTGGCCGCCGCCCGGCGCAAGGCCAGGGAGAAGCCCGGCCCCCGCCGTCCGCCCCGGGCCAGCCAGGTGGACGGCACACTCCCCAGCTGGGAGGCCAGGCTCACCGAGACCACCAGATCCTCGTCCCCCAGACCGGGAAGGGCGGGCGGCTGGGCGGCCGCAAAAAGGTCGATGGCTGTCTGGTCCGGGATCGTTGGCCCCGCCTGCCACAGATCGGCGAGGGCCCCGGAGAGGTCCAGGGCCAGCCAGGCGAGGTTGGGCGCCAGGCGACGCAGCCGGCGGCGGTGCCACGGCTGGATCACCAGATCCACCAGCACCAGCTGCCGGCAGCGGCCGGCCAGCTCGGCCACCGGCAGATCGTGCCCGCCACCGGCGCCCAGGAGAAACGCCGTCCCGGACCCGGGGCACAGGGCCGCCGCCTCCAGAACAGCCGCCCGGCTGGCCGCCAGGTGCGACTGCCAGGCCGCCCGGTTGCGATCCAGCCGGCTGTCGATGGCGATCTGCTCGCCCACAAACCCCATGGCCCGCAGGTGGCGGGGACACGGGGTGAGAAGGCTCAGCAGCCATTCCCGCAGCATGGCATTCCCCGCATCCCTCCGCTCCCCCCGGTCATCGGGGTCGGTATCGGATCTGGTCCTGGATCATGACCAGGAGATCCGACCTCATCAAGGTGAAAGCGGCCCAGACGGTGGCCAGGGATCTCTTCAAGGGGGGGCGCTTCCGGGAAGCTCTGAGTGGAGGGGGCCGGCGATCCTGTCCGGTGTGCGGCGGCACTGGCCAACGGGCGCAGGAGGGGGGCAGTCGCGGTGGCGCAACCGTCTCATGCCTCCCGCTGTTTTCGCCTCAGCCGCTGTCCGCGGCTGGGCTGGCCTGGGCCTGGCTCCGTCCCGGTACCCCTCGATGGTGGCCACATACCCGCCGACGACCTTGTGGGCCTCGGCCGGGGTGCTCTCGTCGATGGTGAGACCGAGGGAGATCTCCTTGCGGCGTCGGGTGAGGTTGTTGAGGCGGCAGGGCACCGGCACCTGGCCGGTGCCCACGGCATCGATCTTCTCCGATGCCGCACATCACGAGCTCGCGCCCCCCCCAGGACGTGATCCGACGTCGCGCCGCCGCCGCACCTCCTCGACGGGGAGGCCGGTGCGGGCCGAGATGGCCGTGTCGTCGAGAAGATCCAGAAGATTGGACGCCACCGCCAACAGCGCCTCCCGGCGGCCTTCCTGGCGGCCCCGCTCCAGGCCTCGTTCGAGGCCCTGCTCAAGACCTTTGGCCAGGCCCTGTTCAAGACCACGCTTCATCCCGATCCGTTCGACACTGCTGACATAGGGCATGGTCGTCTCCTCCAGGTCTCCTCGCCGTCCTGGCGCCAGACCTTGGCCAGCTTGTCCGCCAGCCGCAGGCCTTGCTGCGCGTCTCGGGTCACCTGCCGCAGCTCCTTGTCCAGGAAGACATGGCGGCGGGACCAGTCGATATTGGCCGCGGCCTCGGGGAAGAAGAAGGCCATGAATTCCGGGAAGTACCGGGTCAGGATCTCCTTCCAGGGGGTGTCGAAGTCGTCTTGGCCCGCCATGAATGGGGTCGGTCTCCGTGGGGAGGAAGTGCAACTGGCCTTGGCGGCGTGTTGAGGGGCTGCCACGGTGCCTCACCGTACCAAAATGGCGGGCTGGTGTCGAGGAGTGGTGCTGCACGGGAAGGGGGGCCGGCGCACCGGAGGTCATTCCAGCCACCATGCCCGCCCTGTCTCCGTCCGGCCACGGTTTCGTCGGTCATCCCTCCTCGCACCTCTCCCCTTGATGACCGGGCAATAGCTGTTGTTCCGACTGCCAGACGCTGGTCTTGACGGACTCCTCGCCAGCATAGTATGGGATAAGCCGCAAAGACGGCCGGCAGCTCAGCGGGATTACCGCCGTGGCGAGGCCGCTTCTTCTCCGGTCACCTGCCATCAGGATCAGGAGGTCCCGTCATGTCTGTTGCCCGCTACATCGAATCCCTGACCATCGCCTGCGAAGCCCTGCCCGGTCGCCTGGCAGAACGGCCCCTGACCTTCCGTGCCGTCACCCGGGGCGAGCCAGGGCCGCCACCGCCGCCGCTTCCAGCCGCGGCCCTGCCAGAAGACCTCCAGGCAGCGGTGGATGCCGGCACCCTCCTCTCCTTTGTGGACGGCCTTTCTCCCCAGGAGCGGGACGATGTCCTCTTCTCGGTACAGCTCGCCCACCGGGGCGCCAGTGGCGCCTTCAACCGCTTCACCAACACCGAGGCCTGGTACAACAAGTATATGGATATCCTCAACCGGCTGGGCTGGGCAGCCGAGCAGCTGGCCTTTGTCCGGCACGACCAGAGCCAGGGCGAGATCCGCATGGACCAGGCAGCCCTGGCGGTCATCACCGCCATTGCCACCCAGAACCAGCTGGCGGTGCTGAACGCCGCGGTGAAGGCCCTGGAGGAGCTGGCCGAGGAGGACAGCACCATCCGGCTCTTCGATTTCCAAACCGCGGCCAGCGCCAGCGCCAATTTCCAGATCGGCGCCGTGCAGAAGGCGGACAACGGCGCCCTGGGGATGGCCATGGGCGCCTTCCATGTCCAGGGACTCGATACCCGGCGCCGCTTTCTGTTCTTCTCCTGGGGCGCCCAGAAGATCCAGTTCTGGACCGCGGCTCAGAAGATGACCCTGAACACCACCTTCTATGCCCAGCACCGGCACTTGGTGATCAAGGCCCTGGGCGCCGGCGTGGCCGACTACATCGGCGGCCTGACCCTGGCCTGAGCGCCGCCTGCCAGAGAGAAGGGCGCCGATCGCCGCCCATTGGGGCGTCTGCTCCCCGGCAGCTGGCCATCCAGGTGGATGACCCGGCCGAGCCCCTGGCCCACGCCATGCTCGATGCGCCCTGGGAGCTTCTTGCCAACAGGGACGGCTTTCTGGCCGACGACGCCGTGCAGATCTTCGAGGTGGCCCGCCGGATCGACCGGCCCCGGGAGGCCATCGCCCCCCGCCACCGGGATCTGCAGCTCCTGTTCATGGCCGCAGCGCCCCGGGGCGCCAGTGCCCTTGATTTCGAGGCCGAGGAGGCGGCGATCCTGGCCGCCACCGAGCGCCTGCCCCTGCACCTGGCGGTGGAGGAGAGCGGGATGGCCAGGCTTCTGAAGGAGCGCCTGGCCCAGGACGGCCCCTTCGAGGCCTTGCACCTGTCCTGTCACGGGGATGTCCATCCCCGGCTCGGCCATGTGCTGGCCCTGGAGGATGAGGCCGGCGACCTGGCGCCGGCCACTGCCGCCGAGGTGGTGGATCTCCTGGGCGATCTGAAGAGGACGCCCCTGGTGTTCCTCTCCGCCTGCCGCACCGCCGAGGAGGCGCAGGCCGCTGGCGACGGCAGGCGCCGCGCCGAGCCCCTGGTCCGGGAGATGGTGCGGGCCGGTGCCGCCAATGTGCTGGGCTGGGATGGCTCGGTCTACGGCAGCGATGCCACCGCCTTTGCCGAGCATTTCTACCACGAGCTGGCTGCCTACGCCCCGGTGCCCCGGGCTGCGGCCCAGGCCCGGCTGGCTTTGCGCCAGGCCCGGCAGCAGGATCCCCGCCAGGGCCAGCACTGGCATCTGGCCCGGCTCTATCTCGGTCCCCAAGGGGGCGGCGCCCTGGCCGGCCAGGGCTTGCCCGGCCGTACTCCGCCGTCGGCCGGCCATGAGGAGCAGTTCCTGGACAGCATGCGCCACGAGGTGCCGGTGGCCAAGCGCTGGGAGTTCGTCGGCCGCCGGCGCCAGGCCCAGGACATTCTCCGGGCCTTCCGGGACGGTGCTGCCGGCGCCCTCATCCATGGCATGGGCAATCTGGGCAAATCGAGCCTGGCGGCCCGCATCCCCAGCCGGCTCACCAGCCATGCCCCCGTGGTGGTGTTCCGGGCCTACGATGGCCTCACCATCTTCGACCGGCTGCTGGAGGCCGTGCCGGCCCGGGAGCGGGCCGGGATCCGGAAGACCTGGCGCCAGGCGCTGGTGGACGATGCCGCGGTCCTGGCTGACGCCCTGGAGGATCTTCTCACCGGCCCCTTGCAGGAGCACCCGGTGCTCCTCATCATCGACGACCTGGAGCAGATCCTGGAGACGCCCCGGCAGTCCGACCAGCCGAGCCTGGTGCGGGCGCGATTCCGGCCCACTCTCGCCGCCGTGCTCCGGGCCTTTGCCAAGACCAGATCCCGGAGCCGCTCTCACCTCCTGGTCACCAGCCGCTACCGCTTCACCCTGACTGACGGCCGGGGGAACGACTTGGCTGCGGGCCTGGTGCCCATCCCCTTGCAGCCCATGCCCGAGGGCGAACGGGAGAAGCAGCTCCGGGCCGCCGTGCGGGCTGAGAAGAAGGAAGCCGAGAAGAAGAAAAAGGAGATTGTCAAACCGGCGGAGGACCTCATCCGCCGGGCCCTGGCCGCGGCCGAGGGCAACCCCGGCCTGCAGGCCGTGCTCGTCACCCCGCCGCCGCCCTGTTCCAGGCTGCGGGCGCCGAGAGGGACGCGGCCATCGCCCGGGGGAGAGAGGCCGACATCCTCCACGCCCGCGACCAGCTCGATGAAGCCCTGGCCTTGCACGCGGCGCGTTTGCCGGTGGCGGAACAACTGGGCGACATCGACCAAATCGCCCATATCAAGTACGCCACAGCCCTGCTGCGCCTGCAGCGGGGGGACCACGAGGCCGGTGGCATGCAGCAGATCTGTGAGGATCTCTTCCAGGCCTTCGCGATCAGCCAAAAGCTCGGCCGGCCTGACTACATAGGCGCCATCGGTCAACTCCTGGCCGAGGTCTTTGCCGCGGCCGGCCACAAGGACGAGGCCTTGGCGGTTCTGCGGAAGGCAGGGTTGGCTTATGCCAAGATTGGCAATGCCGGCGGGCTTGCCAACGTGCGCCAGCTCCAGGAGGCCATCAGCAAGGCCTGACCGCTGCCGCCCCTGCCCAGAGCGGTTCGGCCGCCAGACTGGCCCCCGTTTCCCTCCCCCTGCTGTCGTTTCTTTCGACTGTCGCCTGCAGGCGCCGTTGGCCGGAAGGGGTGCCACTTCTGATCCCTCCGGCCCAAGCTTGACGCCTACTCTCCCGAAAGGTATACGAAGGGACAAGACGGATCCGGCCGATCCAGACTCTTGCCGTCCCCGCGTCCTCCGTTCCTCCCAACCCCCACCCGGAATTCTTGCCTCCGATGCCATCGCCCACACCAGCCCGCACCCTCACCGCCGCCTACCAGCAGCTCCGCTTCGACCAGGCCCTGGCCAGCGACGACCCGCGCTTCGTGGATACCAGCGCCGCTCGCGGCGACTTCAACCGGCAGAAGATGATCCGCGCCCTCATGGCGTGGCGAGGGGAGGGGGCAGGGCAGGGGGGAAGCTACTTTCTCTACACCGGCCACGTCGGCTGCGGCAAGAGCACAGAGCTGCGGCGGCTGGCCAGGGAGCTGCACCGGCCGGATGGCTTTTCGGTCATCATGCTGGACACCCTGCAGCGGCTGGACCCCCACAACCTGTCCTACCCCGACGTCCTCTTCGCCCTGGCCGCCGAGCTTCTGGCGGTCCTGGAGCGGGACGGCTGGCAGGTGGATCCCATCTTCCTCCACAACCTGGAGACCTGGTTCGCTGAGCGGGTGGAGAAGCACGACCAGACCCGGGAACTGGCGGCGGAGATCCGGACCGGAGCCGAGGGCCGCACCGGCATCCCGTTTCTGGGTCACGTTTTCGCCCGGCTCACCACCTCTTTCAAGGTCAATTCCACGTACAAGCAGGAGCTGCGCACCGTGGTGAAGAACAGCTTCGCCGACTTCGCCCGGGCCTTCAACCAGCTGATCGTGGCCGCGGACAGCGCCATCGGCCAGATCGATTCCGGCCGCCGGGTGCTCTTCATCGTCGACGGCACCGACCGTCTCTCCCGGGAGGATGGCAAGGCCTTCTTCATCGAGGATATCCACCAGCTGCAGTTGATCGATTCCGTCTTTGTGTACTGCGCGCCCATCTCGCTGGTGTTCGACCAGCGCTCTTTTCTGCCCAACATCTATACCGACCTCTTCCACCTGCCCATGATCAAGCTGAGCGAGAAGACGGATCTTGCCGACGCCCAGCCGAGCCCGGCGGGCTACGAGGCCATGCGCCGGCTGATCCTGGCCCGGGTGGAGCGGGCGCTCTTCGACGACGACGCCACCCTCGACTACCTGATCCGCTACTCTGGCGGCAACCCCCGCCACCTGCTGCGCCTTCTGAGCTACTCGTACACCGAGGCAGAGGGCGAGCGGTTTGACCGGCGGGCCGCCGAGAAGGCGGTGCAGCGTTATGCCACCGACTACCGCTACCAGCTGGCGGCCGAGGATTTTGCCCTCCTGCAACGCGTCGACAGCCTCGATGATCCCTCCCGCCTGTCGGCGCAGGAGCGGGAGCGGGTGGGGGCGCTGCTCTACTACGGCGCCTTGCTGGAGTACAACAGCTTCTGGTGGCGCTCCCATCCCCTGGTCCGCACCCTGCCCGCCTACCTGCACGCCCAGGGCAGCGGCACGCCGTGAACGCGCCGGACAAGGCCGTCGGCGCGGCGCCCGCCTGGTCGCCGGAGCCGGGACATGCCGGCGACCTCATCCGCCTGAAACGGCTCCTGGAAGGATCGGCTGGCCGCTTCGCCCTCATCTTTGCCGCCTACAACCGGCCCGCCTACCGGGACAACCTTATCGCCAGCCTTTCCCCTGCCCAGCCGTCGAGCGGCACCGCCGTGGTGCTCGACGCCAACACCCTGACCAATCTCACCGGGCTGGAGGGCTGGCTCCAGCACCACGGCGAGGAGACCTCGCCCCTGCACCTCGTCGGCCTGGACCAGTGGCTGGCCCACGATGAGCGCCGGCCCCAGGGCTTGGAGCGTATCCAGGGCTTCAACCGCCACCGGGACTTCCTCGCCAGCCTCTGCCAGCGGCCCCTGGTCCTGTGGCTGCTGGAGCACCAGATCCGGGATTTTGCCCGCCACGCCCCGGATGCCTGGGAATGGCGGGCCGGCGTGCTGGACTTCAAGGTGCAGATGCCGGTGACGCCGCTGGCCATGCCCCAACGCCTGGATCTGGTTGTCGCCGACCGGGAGCAGCGACAGGCGCGACTTTCCGAGCTGCGGGCGTTTCTGGCCAGCCACGACGGCCAGCTCAGTGACCGGGATCGCGCAGCTCTCTGGGACGAGACCGGCGACCTCGCTGAACAGCTCGGGGAGTGGAAGGAGGCGCAGACAGCCTTTGAGCAAGCGCAGGCGGCTTGTGAGCGACTCGATGATCGCCGAGGTGCAGCCCGGGTTCACAGCAAGATGGCTCGCATCCACTGGCAACGTGGGGAGCCGGAGAAGGCGCTTGCCGAACTCCAGACTGCTGACGGGGTATTTGATGCCCTTGGCGATGTGCGAGGAAGGGCATTCACGCAAGGTCAACTCGCCGACATTCTTGAGGTTCGCGGCCAGCTCGATGAAGCCCTTCGCATCCGTACGGAAGAAGAGCTGCCCGTCTATGAGCGTCTGGGAGACGTGCGATCTATGGCCATAACCCAGGGCAAAATCGCCGACATCCTCCAGGCCCGCGGTCAGCTCGACGAAGCCCTGGCGGTTCTCCACCAGGCGGCGGCCGCCTTCGCCAAGCTCGGCAACACTGCCAGGCTTGCCCACGTGCGCCAGCTCCAGGAGGCCATCAGCAAGGCCTGACCGCGGCCGCCCCCGCCCCGGGCGGTTCGGCCGCCAGGCTGGCCCCCGTTTCCCTCCCCCTGCCGTCGTTTCGCTGCCCCCTCCTCCGCTCAGGCCAGCCCGGTGTCTTGACGACAGCCATGGCCGCTGTGGTATACCTTCAAGATGGTGTGGCTGCTGCCGGCCGCGGGATGGCCGCGGGTTGCCGGCGGCGCCGGGACGCCAGGATACAAGGGGCTTGTGCACCGGGCAGGCGTGGTGCTGGGGGGATAGGGGATGGCCTTGGAGGGAACGGACACACGACAGCCGGCCGCAGCCGGGCGGGATGCCCGGCAGACCATGGAAGAGCTGCGGGCGACGCTCTACAGCATCGGCGATGGAGTCATCGCCACGGATGCTTTGGGCCGGATCACCGGCATGAACCCGGTGGCCAGCGAGCTGACCGGCTGGCCGGAGGCCGACGCCCTGGGCCGGCCGGTTAAGGAGATCCTGCAGCTCGTGCACGAGACCACTGGCGCCGCGGTGGAGCCGCCGGTGGCCGAGGTGCTGCAGCACGGACAGGTGAAGAACCTGGCCAACCATACCCTGCTGGTGGCCCGGGACGGCAGCCAGCGGCCCATTGCCGACAGCGGCGCCCCGATCCGGGACCTGGAGGGCCGGGTGGGCGGTGTGGTGCTGGTCTTCCGGGACCAGACCGCGGCGCGGCAGAGCCGGCTGGCCTTGCAGGAGAGTGAAGAGCGCTACCGGACCGTGGCGGACTTCACCTTTGCCTGGGAATACTGGCTGGCCCCGGATGGCGCCGTTCTCTACATGTCGCCGTCCTGTCACCGGATCACCGGCTATCATCCGGAAGAGCTGGCAGCCTCCCCGGACCTGCTGGCCACCATGGTGGTGCCCGAGGACCGGCCGCTCTTGGCGGACCATCAGGCCCGGGTCCGGGAGCACGATGGCCCGGGCCGGCACGAGCTGCGCTTCCGCATCCGGCGCCGGGACGGGGAGCTGCGCTGGATCGGCCATGTCTGCCAGCAGATCCGGCGGGCGGACGGGACCCTTCTGGGCCTGCGCGCCAGCAACCGCGACATCAGCGACGAGGTGCAGGCCGAGGAGGAGCGGCAGGCCCACATCCGTTTTCTCGAAAGCCTGGAGCGGATTGACCAGGCGATCCGCCGGGAGACGAATGTCGAGGCGATGCTGTGGAGCGTCATCCGGGCGGTGTTTGAGATCTTTGCCAGCGACCGGGCCTGGCTGCTCTACCCGTGCGACCCGGAGGCGCCATCCTTCCGGGTACCGGTGGAGGTCTGCCGGCCGGAGTATCCCGGCGCCGAGATCCTCAATCTGGAGGTGCCCATCGGCCCGGGACAGGCGGCGGAGATGCGGCAGGCCCTGGCCTCGCCGGTGCCGATCCTCAATACCAACGGCACCGACCGGCCGGTGTCCCGGGAGAGCGCCAGCCAGTTCGGGGTGCAGGCCCAGATGTACGCGGCCATCTATCCCAAGTTGGGGCGGCCCTGGATCTTCGGCCTGCACCAGTGCTCCCACCCCCGGCTGTGGACCGCCGAGGAGCAGCGTCTCTTCCAGGAGATCGGCCGGCGGCTCGCCGATGGCCTGTCCAGCGTCCTGTTCCTGCAGGAGGTGCAGGAGAGCGAGGAGCGGTTCCGGGCCTTTTTCGAGCAGGCCGCGGTGGGCATGGGGCACCTGGCACCGGATGGCCGCTGGCTGCGGGTGAACGGCAAGCTCTGCGACATTGTCGGCTATGGCAAAGAGGATCTGCAGCGGCTGACCCTCCAGGACCTGCTCCCTGACGACGATCCGGCGGCAGGCCAGACGACAGCCCCGGGGCCGGGGGCAGGCGAGCCCGTCGGACCGCACCAGGAGCGGCGTTTCCGGCGCCGGGACGGCACGCTCATCTGGGTCAACCTGACCCTCTCCCTGGTCCGGCAGGCCTCTGGCGAGCCCGCGTATTCCCTGGCTGTGGTGGAGGACATCAGTGCCCGGAAGGAGGCGGAAGCGGAGCGGCTCCGGCTGCAGGAGCAGCTGGTGCAGGCCCAGAAGCTGGAGTCGGTGGGGCGGCTGGCCGGTGGGGTGGCCCACGACTACAACAATATGCTGTCCGTGATCATCGGCTCCACCGAGATGGCCCTGGCCGACCTGCCGCCGGGCAGCCCGCTCCACGACCATCTGACCCACGCTCTGGCAGCGGCCCGGCGCTCCGCCGACATCACCCGCCAGCTCCTGGCCTTTGCCCGGCGCCAGACCATCGTCCCCCGGGTGCTCTGCCTCAATGAGGCGGTGGCGCGCATGCTCACCATGCTCCGGCGGCTGATCGGCGAGGACATTGAGCTCGTCTGGCGGCCCAGGGCGGGCCTGCCGCCGGTGAAGATGGATCCCTCCCAGCTCGATCAGATCCTGGCCAACCTGTGCGTCAATGCCCGGGATGCCATCACCGATGGCGGCCGGATCTTCATCGAGACCGATACGCTCGTCTGCGACGAAGCCGACTGCGCCGAGCATGCCGGGTGCTCGCCCGGCCCCTATGTGCTCCTGGCGGTGAGCGACGACGGCTGCGGCATGGACAAGGGTACCGTGGCCCAGATCTTCGAGCCGTTCTTCACGACCAAGGACGTCGGCAAGGGCACCGGTCTGGGGCTGGCCACGGTCTACGGCATCGTCCAGCAGAACCGTGGCTTCATCACGGTGTCCAGCGCGCCGCTGCAGGGGACCACCTTTCGCATCTTCCTGCCGTGCCATGACGAGGGGCCGAGCCGGCCCGCCGCGGTCCGGCCGGACCGGCAGCAGGCACGCGGCTCCGAGACCATCCTGGTGGTGGAGGACGAGCCGATCCTCCTGGACATGGTCCGGCGGATGCTCACCCTCTTGGGCTACCGGGTGCTGGCGGCAGCCACCCCGGGCGAGGCCATCCGTCTGGCCGAGGAAGAGGTCGGGGCCATCCGGCTCCTCCTGGCCGACGTGGTCATGCCGGAGATGAACGGCCGCGAGCTGGCGGTTCGGCTGCAGGCCCTTTGTCCGGGCCTCAAGTCGCTCTTCATGTCCGGCTACACGGCCAACGTCATCGCCCAGCAGGGCGTCCTGGACGAGGGCATCTGCTTTTTGCCGAAGCCGTTCTCCATGGAGGATCTCGGGGCCAAGATCCAGGAGGTTCTGGGCTGACCGGGCCGCCTTATCCCCCCTGGCCCCTTCTTGTCGTCTCTGGTCGTGGAATGCCGTATGATGTCCAGGCACGGGCTCCGGCCGGGCTGCGCGGCCGGGAGCCAGGGAGAGCCAAGGCGATGGCGGCAGACCGGGCAGGGCGGCAGGAAGAGGAAGGGGCGGTGCTGCTGTGGCAGGACGGCAGGCTCGTGCCGGACGACCACCAGCCGGTGCGGGAATTCCCTCTCACCTTGCGGGTCAACGGCCAGGAGCTGGCGACCCTGGTGGCCTCGCCCCACGATCCGGAGGCCCTGGTGGTGGGCTTTCTGCGCACCCAGGGCCTGGTGCGGGAGCGGGCCGAGATCCGGCAGCTTGAGATCTGCCAGGCCTTTGGCCTCGCCGATATCATCCTGACGCGGCCGGTGCCGGAGGGCCTTTCCCCGGTCCTCACCTCGGGCTGCGGCAGCGGCCTGGTCTTTCACCTGCCCGGGGTGGAAGGCGAGGCGGTGCCGGTGGCCGGCGGGCCGGTGCGGCCGGCGGACCTTTTTGCCCTCATGGCCGCGCTGGGCCGGCACGCCGAGGGCTACCGGGCCCACGGCGGCATCCACTCCGCCGGGGTGGGCCGGGGCGACCGGCTCCTGCTCTGGGCCGAGGATATCGGCCGCCACAACACCCTGGACCGCCTGGCCGGCGCCGCCCTCCTGGCCGGGGAGGATCTTGCCGGCGCCACCCTGGTGGCCTCCGGCCGGGTCTCCTCGGAGATGCTGGCCAAGGCCTATACCCTGGGCATCTCCTGCCTGGCCTCCCGCACCTCGCCCACCGACCTGGCGGTGGCTGCGGCCCGGCGCCTGGGCATCACCCTCATTGGCTATCTTCGGGGCCGGCGCTTCACCGTCTACAGCCATGCCGAGCGGCTCCTGGCGGCGCCGGCCCCCGCCTTGCTGGACGAGGTCACCGGCGTCATCCTCGCCGGCGGCGCCTCCCGCCGCATGGGCCGGGACAAGGCCTTCCTGCCCCTGGCCGGCGAGCCGCTGGTGGCACAAGTCCACCGGACCCTGGCCGGCATCTTCCGGCACCTGGTGCTGGTCACCAACACCCCGGAGCGCTTCGCCTTCCTGGGCTGCCCGTTGGCCGGCGACTTCCGGCCCGGCCTGGGCGCCCTGGCCGGGATCCAGGCGGCGCTGGCTGCCAGCCCCACTGAGCGGATCTTCGTGGCCGCCTGCGACATGCCGGCCCTGAACCCAGCCCTCATCCGGGCACTGTGCGCCTGGAGCCAGGAGGCGGCAGTGGTGGTCCCCGAGGGCACGGAGGGCCTGGAGCCCCTCCACGCCGTCTACAGCCGGCGGGCACTGCCGGCCATCGCCGCTGCTCTGGCCGGAGGCGAGCGCCGGGTGCAGTCCTTCTTCCCCCGGGTGACGGTGGCGGTCATGCCCCGGCAGGAGGTGGCCCGCCTGGATCCGGGCTTCGCTTCCTTCCGCAACCTGAACACCCCGGCAGACTACCTGGCCCTGCCCGGGGCAGACCCTGGCGCCTTGGCGGACGACCTCCCATGTCCCTGACCGACCGCCATGGCCGGCGGATCAACTACCTGCGGCTGTCGGTGACCGACCGCTGCAACCTGGCATGCCGCTATTGCCGGCCGGAGCGCCGGGCCAGGGTGCCGGGGCCGCTGCTGGATCTTGCGGCGGGCTTGCGGCTGGTGCGCACTGCGGTGGGCCTGGGGTTCCAGAAGGTGCGCATCACCGGCGGCGAGCCGCTCCTGCGGCCGGGCATCCTGCCGTTTCTGGCCAAGGTGGCGGCCATTCCGGGCCTCGATGCCCTGGTGCTGACCACCAACGGCACCCTGTTGGCCGACTTTGCCCGGGATCTGCGGCAGGCCGGGGTGCAGCGCCTCAACATCAGCCTGGACAGCCTGGACCCGGCAACCTTCCGCACCCTCACCGGCGGTGGCGAACTGGAACGGGTCCTGGCCGGTGTCGCTGCCGCCGAGGCCGCCGGCTTTGCCTCGGTGAAGCTCAACACCGTGGTGATGCGGGGCGTGAACGAAGAGGAGGTGGCGGACCTGGCGGCGCTCACCATCGAGCGGCCGCTCATCGTCCGCTTCATCGAGCTGATGCCGGTGGCCGGCTGCCGGGACTGGGAGCGGCTGGTGGTGCCGGGCGCTGAGATCCTGGCCCGGCTCCGGCAGCGCTTCCCGGTGCTGGCCGAGGAGGCCAGCGATCTCTCCGGTCCGGCGCGGCCCTTCCGGATCCCGGGGGCCAGGGGCGCTTTGGGCCTCATCACCGCCATGAGCTGCGGCTTCTGCGAGACCTGCAACCGCATCCGGGTGGACGCCGCCGGCCGTGCCCGGGGCTGCCTTTTTGCCAACCAGACCTTCGATCTCGCGCCCTTCCTGGGTCCCGGCCAGGAGGCGGAGTTGGCCGAGGCGATTCGCGGGATCGTCCTGGCCAAGCCCGACCGCCGCCCGCCCCTGGCCGAGGACTCCGGCCGCATCGCCGCATCCATGCAGGCCATCGGCGGCTGATCTGCCCCGGCAGGCGGTTTCGTGTGGGATGGCGGATCGGACGGCACCGCAAGGGGCCGCCCCCCGGGGCTGCCCCTGCCGAGCCGGCGGGCAGCCCCGGAGGGTGGGGGCTGGCACTACAGGGGCTGCTTGGTCACCACCACGTAGACCACATCCCCGAACAGAGGCGGGCCGGGGAGGCCGTTCATGTCGAGGTCCACCCCGAACTGGAAGGCGTAGATGCCGGGCCGCAGCCGGCCCTTGAAGATCTCCAGCGGCGCCAGATCGGCGATCGGCCCCTGCAAGGCGGGGGCGACACCGAGCTGCCAGGCCGGCGCTTCGCCGGCAAGGTCACAAGAGGCGGTGAAGGAGCGGGAGCCCAGGATCATCCACCAGTCGGCGGGCAGGGTGTTGCCCCAGGAGGTGAGCTCCACGGTGACAGTCACGGTCTGGGTCTTGTCGACGACGATGTAGGTGTCCTCGCCATTGGCCTTGACGTCCGGCCGCGGGATACCGATGCCGTTGCCGGTGAAGGACAGGACCGGGGCCGGCTGGTCGGGGTCGTTGGAGGGGATGGTGAGGGTCATGTTGGCCTCACCCGCCTGGCCGGGGGCGAAGGCCACCCCGAAGGTGCAGACCTCGCAGGGCGCCAGGGTCGGATTCCGGCTGCCGCACGGGCTGTTCCCCGCCTCGACGTCCACCGTGAACTGCTGCCAGTCGCCGGCCACCTCGAAGGGCGCCACCACCAGGTCGGCATCACCGGTGTTGGCCAGGGTGATGATCACCGGCGGCGAGGCCCCCTCGGTGAAGGTATCCGGGAAGGGGAGCGTGGTGGCCGCCGGGGCGAGGAAGAGATCGGGAGCCGGCGCGCTCGGCCCTGCCATGGTCACCACCCCGCGGCCGCCGGGCAGGTCCCGCACCTGGAAGGCCACCGGATTGGCGTTGTTGTCCACGGTCAGGTCCGACAGCCAGACATGCATGGGGGCCTGCGCCGGGATGTCGGTGCCCAGGGTGAAGCGGGCGGTGAGATAGGCCGGATGGTCGCCCTGCACGGCGCCCGAGCCGTCCAGCCAGGCATCGGTGAGGGGGGTGGCCGGGTTGCCCATGTTGAAGAGGATCATGCCGCCGGCCCCGTTCCAGTTGGCCAGATTCATGGGGGCGGTGGCAATGGTGTGACCGGCGTAGAGAAGCGGCTGCCAGGTGCAGTCGGGGCTGGAGCCCGAGCAGTCGGGCACTGGAATGTCGTAGCAGCTGCCCTCGTAACAGTACTCCTCGGTAAACCCCGCCAGGGTGGCCTTGCCAGGGTCCCATTTGAGGACCTGCTCAAGGCCAGCGGCCCGGGGCGCGGCCTCCTCGGCCGCCACCACGTTGAGGGGGCACTCCACCGTGCTGCCGCTGGGGCCCGAGACCGCGCAGATCCAGTGCTGGGGCTTGCACACCGCGTCTGCTGCGAGGGCGCCGGCTGGCGCCACCGCACCCAGCACCAGCAGACCCAAGCCGATTGTCACCGTCTGTCGCTTGCCAAGCTCGTCCATGCGAAAGTCCTCCCGGGACCCTGAAAGGCCGTGCACGAAGACGCACGGAGACCACCGGACCCGGCGCCGCCGGTGCGGCACCGCCACCTTCCATGATCGCACAGGCGGCGGGACGAGGACAAGACAGGGCAGGGTCACTCCTCGGCCCGCAGCCGGTAGCCCACCCCGGGCTCGGTGAGGAGGAGGCGGGGCCGGGAGGGGTCGGCCTCGATCTTGCGGCGGAGGTTGCTGACGTTCACCCGCAGCACGTGGGGCTGCTCCAGGTGGGAGGCCCCCCAGATGGCCTTCAGCAGCTGCCGGTGGGTCAGGACCTTGCCGGCATGGGTGACGAAGAGCCGCATCAGCTCGTACTCCGTGGGGGTGAGGGACACCGCCTCGCCGTGGACGAGCACCCGGCGGCGGGCGAGATCGACGGTGAGCTGCCCCAGCCGGAAGACCGGGGCCGGCGCCTGCTGCACGGCCCGGCGCAGGACCACCCGGATCCGCGCCAAGAGCTCGCCGATGCCGAAGGGCTTGGTGAGGTAGTCGTCGGCACCGGCGTCCAGGGCCCCCACCTTGTCGTCCTCCCGCTCCCGCACCGAGAGCACGATGATCGGCGACCGCGACCACTCCCGCAGCCGCCGGATCACCTCCACCCCGTCCATGTCCGGCAGCCCCAGGTCGAGGAGGATGCAGGCCGGTCGCAGGGCCGCGGCCGCCGACAGCGCCAAGTGGCCGTTCTCCGCCACCTGCACGACAAAGCCGCTCGTGGCCAGCACCGTCTGGAGGAAGCGCTGGATGGCCCGGTCGTCGTCCACCACCAGGATGCGGGGCGGGCTGGCGGCACTGGTTGCGCTCATGCCTTTTCTGCCTCGCCGTCCTTAGTCCAGAGGGGCAGCCGGATGATCACCCGCAGGCCGCCACCGGCCCGGTTTTCGGCCCGGATCCTGCCGCCGTGGGCCTCCACCACGCCCTTGCAGATGGACAGCCCCAGGCCGGTGCCGCCGGCGCCTTCGGGCACCGGAATCCGGTAGAACTTGTCGAAGATCCGCTTGAGGTCGTACTCGGGCACCCCAGGACCCCGGTCGGCCAGCTCCAGGCGCAAGCCGGCCTCGTCGGCCCGGGCGGTGATCTCGATGGCGCTGTCCGGCGGGGCATATTTGACGCTGTTCTCCAGGAGATTCACCAGCACCTGGGTCATGAGCCCCATGTCCATGGGCACCAGCGGCAGATCCGGCGGCAGGCCCACCTCGACCTTCCGGTCGCCCAGCCGCTGATCCACAGCCGCCAGGGCGCAGCCGACAAGGTCCTGCACGTCGGCGGGCTCCTCTTTCACCTTGAGGGCCCCGGCCTCCAGCCGGGTCATATCCAAGAGGTTGCCGACAAAGCGGTTCAGGCGCTCCGCCTCGTCGCTGGCGGTGGCGATCAGCTCGCCCTGCTGCCGCTCGGTCAGCCTGGCCCGCTCGCTGTGCAGGCTGCCCAGGATGCCGGTGATGGTGGCCAGGGGCGTCCGGAGATCATGGGAGATGGAGTTCAGAAGCGCCCGCTCCAGGTTCTCCCGGGCTTGCAGGATCTGGGCCTGCTCGGCGTCCCGGGAGAAGCGAACCCGCTCCAGGGCCATGGCCGTCTGGCCGGCGAAGGCGTCCAGGAGCAGCCGGTGCTGCTGGGAGCTGAAAGCCGCCGCGTCGGCAAAGCGGATGCCCAGAACGCCCAGGGTGCTGGCCGCAGTCTGGAGCGGCAGATACAAGAAATCCGCCGAGCCCAGGGTGCCGGTGCCCTGGCCCGCCGGCTGGCGGTTCCGGAAGGCCCAGTCCGCTACCGCCTGCTCTTTGGCGGACAGCTTGACCGCCCCGTCCACGGCCATCACCTCCAGGCGCTCGCCTTCCGCCAGAAAGATCACCAGCTCGGCACCGGCGCTCTCCTTGATGTGCTGCACCACTGCCTTGAGGATGGCCACCGTGTCGGCGGCCACGGCCAGGTCCCGGGAGAGGTAGTAGAGGCTGGCGGTCTGCACCTCGCGGGCGCGCAGGGATTCGGCGCGCTCCCGGCTCTGGGCGACCAGGGAGCTGATGACGAGACCGACGGTGAGAAGGCCGGCAAAGGTGAGGAAGTATTCCTTGTCCGCCACGGTCAGGGCGAAACGGGGGGGCACGAAGAAGAGATCGAAGGCCAGGACACTGGCGAAGGCGGTGAGGGCGGCTGGCCGCCGGCCCAGCCGGACCGCGGCCAGGACCACGGCCAAAAGATAGACCATGACCAGGTTGACCGGCGTGACCACGGACTGAGCCAGCCAGGCAAAGAGCGTGGCCCCGGCCACCAGGGCCAGGGCTGCCAGGGAGCGCGGCCAGGGAAAGGGGCGGCGCAGGCGTCCGGCGGCCAGGGCCCGCGTCCTTTCCGTGGCGCTGATGCTCACCACGTAGACATCGATGCTGCCGCTCCGGCGGATGATCTGATCGACGATGGGCGGCCGCAGGAGCTCCCGCCAGCGGGCCTTGGCCGGTTTGCCGACCACGATCTTGGTGACGTTGTGCCGCTCGGCATACTCCACCACCGCCTCGGGCACCGAGGTGGCGGTGAGGGTCGCCACCTGGGCGCCCATGCTCTCCGCCAGCCGCATGTCCCGCCAGATGCGCTCCCGGTTCTCCCGGGCCTGGCGGCCGCCGTCCGGGGTCTCGATGTAGACCGCATGCCACGAGGCCTTCATCTCGTCGGCCAGGCGCCGGGTGATGCGCATCAGCCGCTCGGAAAAGGGGCTGCCGCTGATGCAGACCAGCAGGCGCTCGGCCGTGGGCCAGGGACCGGCGATGGCACGGGTTTCCAGGTAGGCCCGCATCTGGCCGTCCACCCGGGCGGCGGCGCGGCGCAAGGACAGCTCCCGCAGCGCCATGAGGTTGCCGGGCTGGAAGAACTTCTCCATGGCCTGGGCGGCCTGGGCCGGCACATAGACCTTGCCCTCCCGGAGGCGGTCCAACAGCTCGTCCGGGGAGATATCCACCAGCCTGATCTCCACCGCCCGGTCGAGGATGCTGTCCGGCACCGTCTCCCGGACCGTGACCCCCGTGACCTGGGCCACGAGGTCATTGAGGCTCTCGAAGTGCTGGATGTTGACCGTGGTGTAGACATCGATCCCGGCATGGAGCAGCTCTTCGATGTCCTGCCAGCGCTTCTCGTGCCGGCAGCCGGGGGCGTTGGAGTGGGCCAGCTCGTCCACCAGGGCGATCTGGGGCCGGCGGGCCAGGGTGGCGTCGAGATCCAGCTCCGGCAGCAGGACCCCCTGGTAGCTCACCTGCGCCTTGGGCAGGACCTCCAGGCCGGCCAAGAGGGCGTCGGTCTCCGGCCGGCCATGGGATTCGACATAGGCGGCCACCACGTCCCGGCCCTCACTCTTGCGCTGCCGGGCCACCGCCAGCATCGCATAGGTCTTGCCCACCCCGGCCGCATAGCCCAGGAAGATCTTGAGCCTCCCCTGGCCGGTCTCGGCCTCTTCGGCCTGGGCCAGCTTGAGCAGGGCCTCCGGCGATGGCCGGTGCTCGTCGTCGTGGTCGTTCATTGGCGGCCGTCCAGGGCCAGGTTCAAGAGGAGCACCGTCACCCGGGGCTCGCCGAGAAAGCCCCATTGGCGGTCGATGGTGTGGGCGGTCACCAGCTGCCGGACGGCGTCTTCGCTCAGGCCCCGGGCCTTGGCCACCCGGGGCACCTGGGCCAGGGCCGCCGCCACCGACAGGTGCGGGTCGAGGCCGCTGGCCGAGGCCTGGACGAGATCGGCCGGGATGGCCCCGGTGACGCCTGCCTGCCGCAGGGCCTCCACCCGCGCCGCCACCAGCCGGAGGTAGGCCGGGTTGTTGGGGCCCAGGTTGGAGCCGGCCGAGGCCTCCGGGTTGTACGGGAAGGGTGCGGTGGCCGAGGGCCGGGGCCAGAAGTGGCGCGGATCGGCAAAGGGCTGGCCGATGAGGCGGGAGCCCACGACCTGGCCGCGCTGGTCCCGGATCAGGCTGCCCGCTGCCTGCTCCGGAAAGAGGGCCTGGGCCGCGCCGGTGACCAGGGCCGGGTAGATGCCGCCGCACAGAACGGTCAGGACAAGCACAAGCAGGATGGCTGGCTTGAGGTCTTGCATGAGGCCTTCTCCTTGCCGCAAAGGGCGATCCACAAAAATGCTTCAGACGAACAGCCCCACCAGAAGGTCGATGGCCTTGATGCCGATGAACGGGGCGACGATGCCGCCCAGGCCGAAGACCACGAGGTTGTGGATGAGCAGCCTTTCCGCCGGCAGGGGCCGGAGTTTCGTGCCCTTGAGGGCCAGCGGCACCAGGAGCGGGATGACGATGGCGTTGAAGATGACGGCGGAGAGGATGGCGCTCTCCGGGCTGGCCAGCCCCATGACATTGAGCGCCCCCAGCTCCGGATAGATGGAGACCAGGGCGGCCGGGACGATCGCGAAGTACTTGGCGATGTCGTTGGCGATGCTGAAGGTGGTGAGATTGCCCCGGGTCATGAGGATCTGCTTGCCCACCTCGACGATGTCCAGGAGCTTGGTGGGATTCGAGTCCAGGTCGATGATGTTCGCGGCCTCCCGGGCCGGCTGGGTGCCGGTGCTCATGGCCACCGCCACGTCCGCCTGGGCCAGGGCCGGGGCGTCGTTGGTGCCGTCGCCGGTCATGGCCACCATGAGCCCGGCCTCCTGATTCTCCCGGATGAGCTTGAGCTTGTCTTCGGGCCGGGCCTGGGCGAGGAAGTCGTCCACCTGGGCCTCGGCGGCGATGGCCGCGGCGGTCAGGGGATTGTCGCCGGTGATCATCACGGTTCTGATCCCCATGCTCCGGAGCTGCTGGAACCGCTCCTGGATCCCGCTCTTGATGATGTCCTTGAGGTTGATGACGCCCAGGATCTCCTGGTCGCAGCAGACCGCGAGCGGGGTGGCGCCGGCCCGGGCGATGGCGTCCACCGCGTCCGTCAGCCCGGCCACGACGGCGCGTCCTCCTGCCTGCCTGGCAAAGGCCACCACCGATTCCGCCGCCCCCTTGCGGAACCGCTTGCCCCCGGCATCGATGCCGGACAGCCGGGTCTCGGCGGCAAACGGGACGGACCGGGCGTCCGGCGGCAGGGGCGCCGGCTTGATCCCGTACTTCTGGGTGGCGAGCTTGACGATGCTCCGTCCCTCCGGGGTCTCGTCGGTCATGGAGGCCAGGAGGGCCGCCTCGGCCACTTGCCGCTCCCCATGTCCCCCCACCGGGATGAAGGCCACCGCTTCCCGGTTGCCGTGGGTGATGGTGCCGGTCTTGTCGAGCAGCAGCACATTGACGTCGCCGGCGGCCTCGATGGCCCGGCCGGAGAGGGCGATGACGTTCTTCTGGAAGAGCCGGTCCATGCCGGCGATGCCGATGGCCGGCAGAAGGGCCGCGATGGTGGTGGGCGCCAGGCAGACGAACAGGGCCACGAGCATGGTCAAGGAGACCGGCGTCCCCTGGCCGGCTGCCCGGACGCTGGAGATGGCCAGGGGGCTCAGGTTGGCGCAGACCAGGAGGAAGACCACGGTGAGGGCGATGAGCAGCACCTCCAGCGCCACCTCGTTGGGGGTCTTGCGCCGTTTGGCACCCTCGATGAGGGAGATCATCCGGTCGAGGAAGGTCTCGCCAGGGTTGGCGGTGATGCGCACGATGATGGCGTTGGCCATGACCTTGGTGCCGCCGGTGACCGCGCTGCGGTCGCCGCCCGACTCGCGCACCACCGGCGCCGACTCGCCGGTCACCGCCGCCTCGTTCACCAGCGCCGCGCCGGCCACCACCTCGCCGTCGCCGGCGATCAGCTCTCCGGGCTCCACCAGGATGCAGTCATCCACCCGCAGCCGGTGGGCCGGCACCTGGGTGACTGCGGCGTCGAAGGACGGCTGGGCAAGGCGCTTGGCCATGACCTCGGTGCGGGTCTTGCGGAGCGAGGCAGCCCGCGCCTTGCCGCGGCCCTCGGCCAGGGCCTCGGCAAAGGTGGCGAAGAGCACGGTCATCCAGAGCCAGAGCGCCACCAGGCCGGTGAACCAGGCCGGCTCGGCCACCCGGTCCAGGAGGGACAGCACGAAGGTGATGAGGGTGATGCAGCTTGCGACCTCCACCGAGAGCATCACCGGACTCTTCCACAGGGTGCGCGGGTCGAGCTTCCGGAACGCCTCCACCAGCGCCGGCCGCAGGATCTGGGCGCTGAACAGGGAGATCGGCTGCGGAGGGTGCTTGCTCATAGGGCTTCTCCAAGGTTTTTTGATCCCATCATTCCCATGATTCCCATAACTCCCATGAGAGCGAGGCTGCTTATGGGAATTATGGGAATCATGGGAGCCATGGGAGCTGTGGGAGCTGTGGGAGCCAGGGGGAGCGTCGCGCTCCTCGGCCCGGATCTAGCCGATCAGACGCAGGTGCTCGGCCACCGGTCCCAGGGCCAGGGCCGGGAAGAAGGTCAGGGCGCCGACGATGAGGATGACGAGCAGAAGCCACAGGGCAAAGGGCGCCCGATCCGTGGGCAGGGTGCCGATGCTGGGCGGCACGTATCTCTTTTCGGCCAGGCCGCCGGCCAGGCACAGCACGGCCACCGCGGGCACGTAGCGGCCCAGGAGCATGACCAAGGCGCCCAGCAGGGTATAGAAATCGGTGGCAGCGTTGAGGCCGGCGAAGGCGGAGCCGTTGTTGTTGGCCATGGAGGCAAAGGCGTAGAGCACCTCGGTGAGGCCATGGGCGCCGGGGTTGGCCATGGCGGCCGTCGCTGCCGGGGTGAGCATGGCGACGCCGGAGCCGATCAGAACCAGGACCCCTGCCGTGAGGATGGCCAGGATCGCCATCCACATCTCCCGCACCTCGATCTTCTTGCCCAGATACTCCGGCGTGCGGCCGATCATGAGGCCGGAGACAAAGACGGCGATGACCGCGAAGGCCAGCATGGTGTAGAGGCCCGAGCCCACGCCGCCGAAGATGATCTCGCCCAGGAGGATGAGGCCCAACGGGATCATCCCGGCCAGCGGGGTCAGGGAGTCATGCATGGTGCTCACGGCGCCGCAGGAGGTGCCTGTGGTCGACACCGTGAAAAGGGAGCTGGCCGCCAGCCCGAAGCGGGCCTCCTTGCCCTCGAGATTGCCGCCCGCCACCCCCAGCTGGGCCAGCTGCGGATTGCCGGCCGCTTCCAGCCCCTGCAGCAGAGCGAACGAGGCCACCAGCACCAGGAGCATGACTGCCAGGAGCGCCCAGCCCTGCCGGGGGTTGCCGACCAGGACCCCGAAGGTGCAGGTGAGGCTGCTGGGGATGAGGAGGATGAGCAGGATCTCCAGGAGGTTGGACAGCGGGGTCGGGTTCTCGAAGGGGTGGGCGGAATTGGCGTTGAAGAAGCCGCCGCCATTGGTGCCCAGCTCCTTGATCGCTTCCTGGGAGGCCACCGGCCCCATGGGCAGCAGCACCCCCGGCACTGCGACGGTTCCGGTCACCGGGCTGCCGGCCGCGTCCGGTCGCGGTTGCTCAGAGCGGGTCGGCTCCAGGAGCGGCACCGGACGGTAGGGGCGGAAGCTTTGAATCACGCCCTGGGAGACCAGGACGATGGCGGCCAGGAAGGCGAGGGGCAACAGGATGTAGAGGGTGCCGCGGACAAGGTCCACCCAGAAGTTGCCAACCGTGGCGGTCTGGCGCCGAACAACGCCGCGGATGAGGGCCACGGCCACGGCCATGCCGGTGGCGGCGGAGAGGAAGTTGTGGACGGTGAGCCCCAGCATCTGGGTCAGGTAGCTTGCCGCCTCGCCGCTGTAGGCCTGCCAGTTGGTGTTGGTCGTGAAGCTCACCGCGGTGCAAAGCGCCAGTGGCCAGGAGAAGCCCGGCCGTCCCTGGGGGTTTCCCGGCAGCCGATGCTGGAGAAGAAGGAGCGCCAAAAGGCCGGCAAAGAGCAGCAGGTTCGACAGCAGCATGGCCCGGGCATACCGCTTCCAGTCCATCTCCTCCTCCGGCGCCACCCCGGAGATCCGGTAGATGAGGCTCTCGACGGGGGCAAGGGCCGGGGACAGCCAGGTGCGCTCCCCCTGGTAGACCCTGGCCATGAACCCGCCCAGGGGCTTCACCAGCGCCAGCAGCACCGCAAAGAACAGCCCGGTCTGCAGCCAGGCATACCCATCCATGATGCTTTCCTCCTCGTTGTGAAGCGCTGTCCTGACCTCTTGTAGTCCAGCACGGCCGGCTTTCGCCTGTCCACGGGAAATGTGGCCATCATACCGGCCTGGGCATCAAGACGGCGTCAAGAAGAGGGGGGCGGACATCAAGAAGGGATCAAGAAGAGCGATCCGGGGATGGCCGGCGGCTGAAGCCGAGCGCCGGCTCATGCCGCTCCGGGGCCTGGCCGGGGTCGATCTTGACGGTTTTTGGGCTGGTGGCGTATGGTGGTGAGTCGGTCTATCGGTCTGCCTTCCCCTGGCCAATCCGCCGGGGTCTCATGACCTGCCTCGGAAGCAAGGATTCTTTCCGGTGTCCCTCGCAAGCCGCCTGTCTGTCCGCTGGGTCCTCGTCTCCTGTCTGGTCGTTCTGGGCGGGATCCTGGCCGCTTTTTCGGCACACCTCATCTGGGAGGCGACCGGCACCTACCGCACCGTCAGCCAGCTGCAAAAGGGCAACACCGCCTTTGCCCAGCTCCTCAGGGGCTTCGAGGGCCTCAACTTCTTCCTGGCCCGGCTTACCGTGATCCTGGGCAGCGGCAGCCTGCCCTCCCCCATGGACGAGCAGTTCCTGCGGCAGAATGCCGAGCTGGCCAGAGAGCACCTGGTGGCCGCCTTGGCCATCGACTGGCAGGCCCAGGAGCGGCCGGAGCTGGACCATCTGCGGCGGGAGGTGGCGGAGCTTCTGGATGCCCGCCAGGGGATCTTCGCCCTGTTGGGCATGGAGGGGGGGGCGCCGGCGGATCACGAGCAGGTCTGGAGCTGGGTGGGCCGGGCTGGCCGGCTGGTGGAGACCCTCCACATCCTTCTGGTCGACCTGGTCTACCTGGATGCCCCCAAGGGCTTCATCGGCGAGTCCCGGATCGTCCAGCTGCGCCAGCTGCAGCTCGATGCCGTCAATCTGGAGCGGGCGATCCTCACCGCCACCAGCAACGCCCACATCGGCGCCCGGCTCGGCCGGGGCCGGCCCGGGCCGGAATCGGTGCGCCTGCTCCAGGCCATGGCCGAGATCCGGGTTCTGCTTGCGGGGATGCGGCGCATGGGACCGGACGTCGGCAGCAGTCAGCTGCAGGCATCCCTGGATCGGGTGGTGGGCACCGTGATCTACGAGGTGCTCCCCATCCTGGAGACCATTCTGGCGGCGCCGCCCGCCCGGGAGCACGGGGTGGAGGAGCGGGATTTTGTCCTGCAGCAGGAGCGGGTGCTGGCGGCGATCGCCGAGCTGGATACCGGTCTGGCCCGGCTGCTCCGGGCCCGCATCGCCAGCCTACGGCGGCAGGCCACCGCGGTCCTGGCCCTGTCCTGGGGCGGGACCCTTGCGGCCGCAGGGGTCATCGTCTTCACCATGGTCTATGTCTTGACCCGGCTGGTGCGACCCGTCGAGGGCATCATCCGTGCCCTCCAGTCCTTCAAGGACGGCGACCTGGAAACCCGGCTGCCCCCCCTGGGGGATGCCCGGGAGATGGTCCGGCTGGGCGAGGGGGTGGAGGCCTTCCGCAGCGCGCTCCTGATGCGCGAGGCCGGGGTGCGGGAAAGCCTGGCGGCCAAGGATATCGCCGAGGCGGCCGCCCAGGCCAAGTCCGAGTTCCTGGCCACCATGAGCCACGAGATCCGCACCCCCATGAACGGGGTCATTGGGCTGACGGATCTCCTTCTCGATTCCCGGCTGGATCCGGATCAGCGCCACCTGGCCGAGACCATCCGCCGGTCGGGGGAGGCCCTGCTCACCATCATCAACGATATTCTGGACTACTCGAAGCTGGAGGCGGCCCGGATTGAGCTGGCCCGGGAGGAGTTCCGCCTCCTGGACCTGGTGGAAGGGGTGGTCATGGTCCTGGGCCCCCGGGCCGCCAGCGGCGGTCTCGAGCTGCTGTACCTGGTCTCCCCGGACTGCCAGCGCAGCTTTGTGGGCGATCCCGGGCGCCTCCGGCAGATCCTCATGAACCTGGTGGCCAATGCCATCCGGTTCACGGAACAAGGCGGGGTGTGGATCCGGGTGGATGGCCAGGGGAGCGCTGGCGGCGAGGAGCGCATCCGCTTTGCGATCCACGATACCGGGGTCGGCATCCCGCCGGAGGCCCAGTCCCGGCTCTTCCAGCGCTTCCACCAGGTGGACGCCTCGCCGGCGCGCCGCACCGGCGGCACCGGGCTGGGCCTCGCCATCTGCAAGGGCCTGGTGGAGGCCATGGGGGGCGAGATCGGTCTTGCCAGCGCCCCGGGGCGGGGCAGCACCTTCTGGTTCGCGATCCCCTTGGGCACCGTGGCCGGCGAGCAGACGGCGGATCGGGAGGTCCCCGCCATCCTCCTCCAGGGCCGCCGGATCCTGGTGGCGGCCGGCCATCCGATGAGCCGGGAGATCCTGGAGCAGGTGCTGGCCGGCTGGGGCATGACGGTGCGGCCGGCGGCGGCGGTCGGCGAGGCCATGGCGGCCTTGACCGAGGCGGCGGCCAGCGGCCGGCCCTACGATCTCCTGCTCGCCGACGTTCTGATGGCCGATGTGCCTGGACCGGCTCTGCTGCGGGAGGTGCGGGGCCACCCCAACCTCCGCCGCCTGCCCGCCCTCCTTCTTTCCCCGGTGGCGGTGGCCGAGCTGCTCAGCATCTATCCGGACCTCGCGGGGGAGACCATCCTCACCAAGCCGGTGCTCCACAAGAGCCTGTTCCGGGGCATGGCCGTCAGCCTGGGCCTGGTGCGCTCGGCCGAGGCGACCGCCGCCGCCGGTCCGTCCGGCCCGGCGGCGCCAGCCGTCCAGGGCCGGCGTTTCCGGGTTCTGGTGGCCGATGACCACGAGGTCAGCCGCATGGTGGCCTGCGAGATGGTGCGCCGGCTCGGCCACGATGTGGTGGCGGTGGCCAACGGCCGGGAGGCGGTGGCTGCGGTGGCAAACGGCGATTACGACCTGGTGCTGATGGATGTCCGCATGCCGGAGATGGACGGTCTGGAGGCGACCCGGATCATCCGCGACCAGGATGCCTTTCTGCCCATCATCGCCCTGACCGCCAACGCCGGCCCAGCGGAGATCCAGGCCTGCCTGGACGCCGGCATGGAGGGCGCCCTGGCCAAGCCCCTGCAAATCCAGCGGCTGCACGAGCTCTTCGCCTCCCTCCACGGCCGGCTGCTGGACCCGGTCGCCGCCTGCCTGCCCGCCTGGGACGAGCCGCCCCACCCCGGGGGCGCGGGCGGCCTGGACCGGGAGCGGCTGGTCAGCCTGTTGGCCCTCTTGGGCAAGGACAAGACGAAGGCCCTCTGCGAGGCATACCTGACGAGCGGGCAAGAAACAGTGGCCCGCTTGCAGGCCGACTTGGGCCAGGGCAACCGGGAAGGGATCGGCCGGGAGGCCCACGGCCTCAAAGGGGCGGCTGCCTACATCGGGGCCGAGGCCGTGGCCACGGTGGCCGGCCAACTGGAAGAGGCGGCCGAAAAGGCCGACCGCGACACCCTGTCCGCCCTGGTCGAAGAGCTCCGGGTCTCCCTGGCCGCCTCCAGCCGCCGGATCGGGGAGGTTCTGGGCCCCCAGTGTCCGCCCCCCCCGGACCAGGTTGTCTAGAGACCCCGACCCCGCCCGCTACCGCTCCAAGGCCTGCTCCCGGAGCGCTTCCAGCTCCTGCCAGCGCTGGTAGGCCCGGCCGATCTCGTCCTCCAGCGCCGCCAGGCGGGCGGCGGCGGCACTCACCCGGGAGCCGTTGCCCTGAAAGAAGCCGGGATCGGCCATTGCAGCTGCCAGCGCGCTCTGTTCCGCTTCCAGGGCCTCGATGGCGGCCGGTAGCCCGGTAAGCTCCTGTTCCTCCCGGAACGAGAGCTTGCGCCGGCCGGCCGTCACCGGCCGGGGCCGCTCCTGGCGGGACGGCTTGGCGGACGGCCGCACCGGCGCGGCGGCGGGGCGCAGGTTCTGCCAGTCCGAGTAGCCGCCGGCATACTCCACCACCTGCCCCTTCCCCTCGAAGACCAGGGTGCTGGTGACCACGTTGTCCAGGAAGGCCCGGTCGTGGCTGACCACCAGCACGGTGCCCGGATACTCCTGGAGCAGCTCCTCCAACAGCTCCAGGGTCTCCACATCGAGATCGTTGGTGGGCTCATCGAGCACCAGGACGTTGGCCGGCCGGGCAAAGAGCTTGGCCAGGAGCAGGCGGTTGCGCTCGCCGCCCGACAGGATCCGCACCGGCTGGCGGACTCGGGCCGGCGGGAAGAGGAAGTCCTGCAGGTAGCCGATGGCGTGGCGGCGTACGCCGCTGATCTCCACGGAATCGCCGCCCTCGGTGAGGTTGGCGATGACGCTGGCCTCGTCGTCCAGCTGGGCCCGCTCCTGATCGAAAAAGAGGGGCTCAAGGTTGGTGCCCAGGCGGAGGTGGCCGCTGGTCGGGGCCAGCTCTCCCAGGAGGAGGCGCAACAGGGTGGTCTTGCCGGCGCCATTGGGGCCGATGATGCCGATGCGGTCGCCCCGCAGCACGGTGGTGGTGAGATGGGCAATGACCGGCCGGTCGCCGTAGCTGAAGGAGACGTCCTCCAGCACCGCCACCAGCCGGCCGGACAGAACGGCGCTGGTGATCGCCATGCGCACCTGGCCCAGCTCCTGGCGGCGGTTGGCCCGCTCCCGGCGCATGGCCAAAAGGGCCCGCACCCGGCCCTCGTTGCGGGTGCGCCGCGCCTTGACCCCCTGGCGGATCCAGGCCTCCTCCTGGGCAAGCTTCTTGTCGAATCTGGCGTCCTGGCCGCAGGCGGCGGCCAGGGCCTCCTCCTTGCGCCGCAGGTAGACGGCGTAGTCGCCGGGCCAGCTGGTGAGGGCACCGTGCTCCAGATCAAGGATGCGGGTGGCCAACCGGCGCAGGAGCTGGCGGTCGTGGGTGACGAAGACCACGGTGGCCCGGCCGGCCAGGAGATGCTCTTCGAGCCAGGTGATGGCGCTCAGGTCCAGATGGTTGGTGGGCTCGTCCAGGAGCACCAGGTCCGGGTCGCCCACCAGGGCCCGGGCCAGCAGGACCCGCCGCTTGAGGCCACCGGAAAGCTCGCCGAAGGATGCCTCGGCCGGGAGCGCCATGCGGGAGAGGATGGCCGCCACCGGCTGCTCGTGCCGCCAGTCGCGAGCGCAAGCCGGATCAGGCCCCCCGGCGGCCGGTGCCAGCCCGCCGGCCACCACCTGCCGCACGCTGCCGGTCAGCCCGGCGGGGACCTTCTGGGGCAGGTAGGCGACCCGCAGGCCGGGCTGCCGGAAGATCTGGCCCTGGTCCGGCGCCAGCTGGCCGGTGAGGATGGAAAGGAGGGTCGATTTGCCGGCCCCGTTGCGGCCCACCAGGCAGATCCGCTCTCCGGCCTCGATCTGCAGGCAGACCCGCTCCAGCAAGGGATGGGAGGTGTAGCTGACAAAGACGTCTTGCAGGACGACCAGGGCCATCGAGGGGCCCTCAGCGGGCGAGGTCGGCCTGCCGGATGGCGGCCAGGGCGGCCAGGGCCAGGGCGGGATCCTTGATCCCCGGGGCCTGCTCGACCCCGGAGTTGAGATCCACCCCGTACGGATGGAGGCGGGCCACCGCCGGGCCAACGTTGGCGGGGGCAAGCCCACCGGCCAGGATCCAGGGCAGGGGCGGGGCGAGGTCGGCGAGCCGGCTCCAATCGAAGGCCAAGCCGGTGCCACCGGCCTGGCCAGGCTGGTAGGTGTCGAACAGGAGGCCTGCCACGGCGCCCAGGTAGGGCACCAGATCCTGGCGCCGGGTGTGGGGGCCGACCCGGATCGCCTTCACCACCGGCCGGGCAAGCGCCCGGCACAGCTCCGGCGGCTCGCTGCCGTGCAGCTGCACCGCGGCCAGGCGGCAGAAGGCAGCGATCTGGGCCACCTCGGCGGCGGTGGCATCCACGAACACCCCCACCGGGGCCACGAAGGGCGGCAGCCCCCGGATGATGTCCCGGGCCTGCTCCGGGCTCACCCGCCGGGGGCTCTTGGCGGCGAAGATGAAGCCCAGGGCATCGACGCCAGCGGCAGCCAGGAAATGGGCGTCGGCCGCACGGGTGATGCCGCAGACCTTGATCCGGGTGCGTACCTCGGCAGCCATGGGCTCTAGACAGCGCCCAGGAGCGACCGCAGGGCCTGGGCCCGGTCCGCCGCCCGCATCAGGGTCTCGCCGATGAGGGCGGCGCGGATGCCGGCATCGGCCAGGCGCCGGAGGTCGTCCCGGCTGCGGATCCCGGACTCGCTCACCACCGGGATCGCCTCGGGCAAGAGCCTTTTCAGCCGCAGGCTGGTGGCCAGGTCCACGGTGAAGTCCTTGAGGTTGCGGTTGTTGATGCCCAGAAGGCGAGCGCCGGCCACCATGGCCCGCTCCAGCTCCCACTCGTCGTGGACCTCGAGAAGGACATCGAGACCGCAGGCCTCGGCCACGGCCAGGAGGTCCCTGAGCGCAGCGTCATCGAGGATGGCGGCAATGAGCAGCACCGCGTCCGCCCCATGGGCCCGGGCCTCGGTGATCTGCAGCTCGTGGATGATGAAATCCTTGCGCAGCACCGGCAGCGGCACCTCCCCCCGCACCTGGGGGATGAAGGCCAGGTCGCCCTGGAAATAGTCGGCATCGGTCAGGACGCTGATCGCCCGGGCCCCGCCGTCCAGGTAGGCCCTGGCAATGGCCACCGGCTCGAAGTCGGAGCTGATGAGGCCCTTGGACGGTGAAGCCCGCTTGATCTCGCCGATGATGGCCAGGTCCGAGCCCTCGGTCAGGGCCCGGACAAAGCCCCGGGGCGGCGCCACAGGCTCGGCGGGCGGCCGCACCCCCTGCCGCCGCAGGCGGGCCACCTCTTCTTTTTTGGTGGCGACGATGCGATCGAGAATGGTCGCCATGCTCAGCCCCGGCCGAAGGCCACCAGGTCCTCCAGCTTGGCCAGGGCGGCGCCGGAGGCGATGGTCTTCCGGGCCAGGGCCACGCCGTCGGCCAGGGAGGCGGCCCGGCCGGCCGCCAGAAAGGCGGCGCCGGCGTTGAGCACGGCCATGTCCGCCCGGGGACCAGGCTGGCCGCCCAGGGCCGCCTTGAGGATGACCGCCGCCTC